>CBIHPZ010000564.1:0-3373 GCA_966211865.1 uncultured Aquabacterium sp. | reverse complement strand
GGCCCGGCCGGCCGATCAGCCGGGCGCCGCCACCACCGCCGTGGCCTGCGACCACACGGCCAGCCACCCGTCGCCCTGGCGCTCGTACGAATCGGTGTGCCAGCAATCGACGGCGCGGCCCGACGCGAAGGTGATGCGGGCGCGGTAGCGCAGCAGCGCCATGTCGGCCCCCAGCCGGGCCTGCATGGCCTCGCAGTCCCAGGCGGTGTAGGCCAGCGCGCCGGACGCCACCGCCTCGAGATAGGGCTCGAGCTCGAAGGCTTTGCCGGCCGGCGTGATCAGCTGGTAGTGCGGGGCATGCAGCGCGCGGGCGGTGGCGATGTCGCGCGCCACCAGCGCCTGCGTGCGGCGCCGCTCCAGGGCGAAGAGTTGCTCGGCGAGCTCAGGCGGGCGGGGCGCAGCCTGCATGGCATCACCCCCGGGGCGCCGCGGCGCCCACGCAGCCGTTGGCCTGGCCCACGCCCTTCAGGAAGGCGCGGCGCACGGTGCCGGCGGCAATGGCGGCAGCCACGTCCTTCGAATACCGCTCGGCCCCGCTCAGCTTGCGCACCCAGCCGCGGAAGGGCACCACGCCCTCGGCCGCACTGCGCACCGCCCCCACCGCGGCGTTGCCCACCGCCACGCCGCCGCGCTCGATCAGGCCGGGGTTGGTGGCCGTGGGCGGCGTGTCCAGGTCGGCGCCCAGCGCGGCGTCCAGCGCCTGCACCTCGGTGCCCAAGGCCGCGCACGAACGGTCGGCCGGCAGCGCGTACGGGGCCTTCTGCGCCGCGGCCAGCACGGCGGGGATGTCGGCACGCACCAGGTTCAGGTCCGACAAGGGGGTGGTGGCGGCCTGGGTCAGTTGCTGCTGCGCCGGGCTGCCGGTGGCGGGCGATCCAGGCTCGGCGGTGGACGCACAGGCCGCCAGCGCACACGCGGCCACCGCCGCGGACAGCGACAGGCCCGGGCGAAGCAGGCGGGGACCCATGGCGGGAATGGGCGCGCGCAGGCGCCGGGTGGGTTCAAGGCTCGTCATGGCTTGGATTCGATCACCTGCACGGCCGCAGGCTTGCCGTCGAGACGCACGAGGCGGTCGTCGCTGCCGAAGACCAGGTCGACCGGCAGGTCCAGCGCCGCGGTCCAGTAACGCCAGATGGGCGCGGCCATGTCCGGCGTGTCGACGCGGGACGGCGGGCCGAGCGCCATGAGCACCTGGGCGCGCGTCATGCCGGTCATCACCCGTGCCGAACGGACGGCCAGGCGCACGTCCGCGGGCCAGGTGGCGAACTGCAGCTTCGGGTCTTCCTTGGTCACGATGCGCTGCAGCCAGCGCATCGTGTCGGCCTCGCTCTTCGCCGCGTCGTCGCGCAGGCTGACGTCAGCGCCGCCGATGGTGCCGTAGACGTAGAACTGCCGCTTGATCCAGTGCAGCTCCACCGGTTCACCGGCGGGGATGATGGTGCCACCCTGCACGTTGTTGCTGGAAACCCAGTCGGTGTACACGCGCAGGTTGCAGCAGGTGTAGCCGGTCATGGCCGGCTTGATCGGCGTGGAGCAGGCCGACAGCAGGCCGGCCAGCAGCGCCGGCGCCGCCCACCGGCAGATTGCCGCGATGCGGCCGGGTCGTCGTTGTTGCGCAGTCATGCATCTCCTCCCTCGGCCAGCCCCGCCGGCCCCAGTTTCCTCAACACCAGCACCGCGGTGGCTGCCAGCAGCAGCGCCGCGGCGACCACTTCCGACCAGATGGTCAGGTTCATCGCCAGGCTGTGCGCCGAGACCGGCGCCAGCGTGTAGTGCGCCAGCCCGTCGAAGCCCAGGCCGGCCCAGGCACCGATCAGCAGCAGGCCCGGCAGCGGCCAGGGCGTGCGCGCCACCAGCCAGCCCAGCGCGCCCACGGCGGTGACCGCCAGCCACGCCCCCATCACCTGCAGCGGCGACAGCCAGGCCGGCATGTTCGGGTACTCGGCCAGGAACTGCGCGTTGTGGACGAAATGCGCGAGGCTGGCGGCGCAGTACAGCGCCATCAGCGCGAGCAGGTGCCTGGGTAGTTTCAAACGATTTGTCATTTTTCTAACTCGTTATCGGCGCGTCATCGCGAGCAGGCTCAATCGGGCCACCGGGACGTGACCAGCCAGATCGCCAACGCCAGGAGCAGCAGCCCCGTGACCTGCACCAGCAAGGCAACGCCGACGCTGGCCTCGTCCTGCTCGCCCAGGCGCTCATGCGGGAAGCGGCCCGCGCTCACCCCGCGGTAGAAGCCCCAGCCGATGGACCAGCCGATGGTCTCGACGCCGAAGTCCCAGCCCAGCCACCAGAGCGCACGCAGCACCGCGGCGAGGATCGACCGCGGCACGGTGATGACGTCGCCGACGTCGATCACAGCGCGCGCCCCATGAAGCGCCAGCGGTGGCGCAGCGTGGGCGGCACTTCGGTTTCCGGGTAGGGCGCGCGATCGGTGAAGCCGGCGGCCTCGTACAGGCGGTGGGCCGAGGCCATGAAGGGGGCCGAGTCGAGCCAGGCCTCGTGGTAGCCGAAGGCGCGAGCGTCGTTCAGCAGGCGGTCGACCAGCGCAGCGCCCAGGCGCGCGCCACGGAAGCCGGGCCGCACGTACACGCGCTTGAGCTCGGCCACCCCGTCGCGCACGCGGCGCAGGCCGCCCATGCCGGCCAGTTCGCCGTGCAGCCTCACCAGGTAGAACACGCCCTGCGGCGGCGGAGCACCGCAGACCGATTCGATCTTGCCCGCCACGTAGTCGGCGATCGGCTGGCCCAGCACCTCCTGCGGTGGCGTGCCGAAGGCCTGCTCGATGCCGCCGAGCACCCACTGCATGTACTCGACGTTCAGCGCGACCAGTTCGGTGCGGTGCACGGCGGGCTCGGTGGCGATGAATTCGACGGCAGCTGGCGTGTCGGGGCCCGGGGGCATGTGTCTCCTCGGCTTCAAGCAGGCAGTGAGGCAGGCCGGTCGCTGACGCCCATTCGGAGCGGCATGCGCACGGTCAGAACGCGGGGATGATGACCGGCCGGCGGTCGCGCGCGCGCGGCTGCGGCTGTGACGCGGCCGCGGCGTTGGCCTGGCGGCGCTCTTCCTCGGCCCGCGCGGCGTCGGCCGCAAGGCGGCGCTCTTCGCTGGCGCGGCGTTCCTCGGCCAGGCGCCGCTCTTCCGCCGCACGGCGCTCGTCGGCCAGCCGGCGCTCTTCGGCCACGCGGCGCTCCTCGGCCAGGCGCGCCGCTTCGGCGGAGGCGGCCTTGTCCGGCACGGCCATGGCGGCGCTGGTCGCCTCGTTCGCGCGCCGCACGGCGGTGGGGGTGTCGGCCGGCCTGGCCACCGGCGGGCGGACATCGGCCGTGCGGCGCGCGCCATCGGCGGCCGGGCGGCTGCGGTCGGCGGGCGG
>CBIHPZ010000563.1:0-3383 GCA_966211865.1 uncultured Aquabacterium sp. | reverse complement strand
ATGGTGGAGCAGAACTTCCGCTTCGCCGCCCCGCTGGCCGACCGCTTCCTGGTGATGGAGCACGGCCAGGTCATCCAGCAGTTCACCCAGGCCGAGCTGCCATCGCGCCTGGAACGCTTGCATGAAATGCTGGGCGTCTGACGCTTTCCGGCGCCACGCCCCTCATCCTGCTTTCCTGAAGGAGATCCGCATGAAACTGAAGAAGATCGTTGCCGGCTGCACCCTCGCTTTCGCGGCGATGTTCGGCACCGCCGCGCAGGCCCAGATCTCGGGCGACGTGATCAAGATCGGCATCATCACCGACATGTCCAGCGTCTATGCGGACATCGACGGCCAGGGCGGCGTCGAGGCCATCCGCATGGCCATCGCGGACGCCGGCGGCACGGTGGCCGGCAAGAAGGTGGAGGTGCTGTTCGCCGACCACCAGAACAAGGCCGACGTGGCGGCGGCCAAGGCGCGCGAGTGGTTCGACACCCAGGGCCTGGACATGCTGATCGGCGGCACCAACTCCGGCACCAGCCTGGCGATGGCCAAGGTGGCCGCGGAGAAGAAGAAGCCCTTCCTCGTGGTTGGAGCGGCCACGTCGGCGCTGACCAACGACCAGTGCACGCCCTACACCGTGCACTGGGCCTACGACACGGTGGCGCTGGCCAAGGGCACGGGCGGCGCGGTGGTGAAGGCCGGCGGCAAGAGCTGGTACTTCCTGACCGCCGACTACGCCTTCGGCGCCGCGCTGCAGAACGACACGACCGCGGTGGTGAAGGCGGCGGGCGGCAACGTCATCGGCTCGGTCAAGCACCCGCTCGCGGCCAGCGACTTCTCGTCCTTCCTGCTGCAGGCGCAAAGCTCGAAGGCGCAGATCCTGGGTCTGGCCAACGCCGGCGGCGACACCATCAACTCCATCAAGGCGGCCAACGAGTTCGGCATCACCAAGTCGATGAAGCTGGCGGGCCTGCTGGTCTTCATCAACGACATCCACTCGCTGGGCCTGAAGACCACGCAGGGCATGTACCTGACCGACAGCTGGTACTGGAACCAGAACGCCGAGACGCGCGCCTGGAGCCGCCGCTTCTTCGACAAGATGAAGCGCATGCCCTCGTCGCTGCAGGCGGCCGACTACTCGGTTGCCACGCAGTACCTGGCGGCGGTGAAGGCGGTGAACAGCGACGACGCCGACAAGGTGCTGGCGCAGATGCGCAAGACCAAGATCAACGACGTCTTCGCCAAGGGCGGCTGGATCCGCGAGGACGGCCGCATGGTGCACGACATGTACCTGATGCAGGTGAAGTCGCCGGACAAGAGCACCGAGCCCTGGGACTACTACAACGTCGTCGAGACCATCAAGGGCGAGGCGGCGTGGACCACCAAGGCCGACACCAAGTGCGCGCTGTGGAAGTGATGCCGGGCGTCAGGCCGGCGGCGCGGGTGCCTGAAGCGGCGCTCGCGCACTTCGGGCGTTAGCAGATCGCTGGGAGCGCGCATGGAGATCTTCGGCATCCCGCTGCAGGCCTTCCTGGGCCAGCTGATGCTGGGCCTGGTGAACGGCTCGTTCTACGCCATGCTGAGCCTGGGCCTGGCGGTGATCTTCGGGCTGCTGGGGATCGTCAACTTCGCGCACGGCGCGCTGTACATGATCGGCGCCTACGTCGCCTGGGGCAGCCTGGAGCTGCTGGGGCTGAACTACTGGGTGGCGCTGCTGCTGGCGCCGCTGGTGGTGGGGGCGCTGGGCGTGGTCATCGAGCGCACCCTGCTCAAGCGCCTCTACCGCATCGATCCCATCTACGGCCTGCTGCTCACCTTCGGCCTGGCGCTGATCGCCGAAGGGCTCTTCCGCGAGCAGTTCGGCGTCTCCGGCCAGCAGTACCCGGTGCCGGAACTGCTGCAGGGCGCCACCAACCTCGGCTTCATGGTGCTGCCCAACTACCGCGCCTGGGTCATCGTGGCGTCGCTGCTGGTGTGCTTCGGCACCTGGTTCGTCATCGAGCGCACGCGGCTCGGGTCCTACCTGCGCGCCGGCACCGAGAACCCGGCACTGGTGCAGGCCTTCGGCATCAACGTGCCGATGATGGTGATGCTCACCTACGCGGCCGGCGCGGGCCTGGCCGCGCTCGCCGGCGTGCTCGCGGCGCCGGTCATCCAGATCACCGTGGTGTTCGCGGTGGTGGTGATCGGCGGCATGGGCTCCATCCTGGGCTCCATCCTCACCGGGCTGGTGCTGGGCATCATCGAAGGGCTGACCAAGGTGTTCTACCCCGAGGCCTCGAACATCGTGGTCTTCGTCATCATGGCCATCGTGCTGGTCATCCGGCCCGCGGGCCTGTTCGGCAAGGAGAAGTGATGGCCACCACCCCCACGGCCACCCCTTCGGCGGGCGATTCGGCCGCTTCTTCCGCCGCCTCTGCCGCGGTACATGCGCGCTGGGCCTGGGGCGCCGGCCTCGCGTTCCTGCTGGCCGCACCCTTCATCGGCGTGTACCCCATCTTCATGATGAAGGCGCTGTGCTTCGCGATCTTCGCCTGCGCCTTCAACCTGCTGCTGGGCTTCACCGGCCTCTTGTCCTTCGGCCACGCGGCGTACCTGGGCGCGGCGGCCTACGCCACCGGCTGGCTGGTGCGCACGGCGGGCTGGTCGCCGGAACTGGGCGTGCTGGCCGGCACGCTGATCGCCGGCGCCCTCGGCCTGGTGGTGGGCCTCATCGCCATCCGCCGCCAGGGCATCTACTTCGCCATGATCACGCTGGCGATGGCGCAGATGCTGTACTTCGTGTTCCTGCAGGCGCCCTTCACCGGCGGCGAAGACGGGCTGCAGGGCGTGCCGCGCGGCAAGCTCTTCGGCTTCATTCCGCTGGCCAGCGACTTGGCGCTTTATTACGTCGTGCTCGCGGTCTTCGTCGCGGTGTTCCTCTTCATCATCCGCGTCGTGCACTCGCCCTACGGCCAGGTGCTCAAGGCCATCCGCGAGAACGAGCCGCGTGCGGTGTCCCTGGGCTATGACGTCGACCGCTACAAGCTGCTGGCCTTCGTGCTCAGCACCGCGCTGGCGGGGCTGGCGGGCTCGATGAAGACGCTGGTGCTGGGCTTCGCCACGCTGTCGGATGCGCACTGGTCGCTGTCCGGCGAGGTGGTGCTGATGACGCTCCTGGGCGGCATGGGCACCTTCGCCGGTCCGGTGCTGGGCGCCATCACCATCATCGGCCTGCAGAACTTCCTGGCCGACCGGGTGGGTTCGTGGGTCACCGTGATCATCGGCGTCATCTTCGTCGTCTGCGTGGTGGCATTCCGCCGTGGCTTCGTCGGCGAATTGCTGGCCTGGCAGCAGCGCAAGCGCGGTGGGTGACTGCGGAAGGCCGGGCGACCCCCGGGGGATGCCCCGGGACGGCGGGG
>CBIHPZ010000562.1:0-3388 GCA_966211865.1 uncultured Aquabacterium sp. | reverse complement strand
CTGCCGCACGAAGAGCGTGGCATCGCTGGCCTTGGCGAGCACCAGGTCGGCGCCGGCGTCGCGCAGGGCCTGCATGTCGGCGTCGCCCAACTCGGCGGACATCACCACCAGCGTCGGCAGTGGCGCGCCGGCGGCGCTGGCCGCGTTCACCGCGGCGATCACGCGCGGCGCGCCGCCATCGACCAGGTGCAGGTCGCTCAGCACCAGGTCGAAGGGCTCGCGCTGCAGCGCCGCCTCGGCCGCGCCGACCGAGCCGGCCACCGTCACGCGGCAGCCCTGCGCCGTCAGCGCATGTTCCAGCAGCATGGCGTAGACCTCGGCGTCTTCCACCACCAGCACGCGGCGGCCGGCCGCGCCTCCGTGCATGGGCTGCAGCAGGGGCGCGTCGGCCTCGGGTTCGGGCTCCACGTCGGCGGTCCACGTCATGGTGAAGGCGGTGCCGACGCCGGGTGCGCTCTGCACCGTCAGGTCGCCGCCCATCAGGCGCGCGATGTCGCGGCTGAGCACCAGGCCCAGGCCGGTGCGCGCGCCCAGGGCGCCACGCTCGCCGCCGACGAAGAAGGGTTCGAACAAGTGCGCCTGGTGTTCCGCGCTCATGCCCGGGCCCTGGTCGCGCACCGTGATGCAAATGAGTGCGCCCGGGGCGCTGCGGGCCGTCCCGCCAGGCAGGGGCTGGGCCCCTTCGGCCGGCCGGGCGGGGCCCGCGCTGGCGCCCGCCTCCCCGCCGTCGGGTTCGCAGTGCGATTCCAGCGTGATCTCGCCGCGGTCGCAGTACTTGATGGCGTTGGCGATCAGGTTGCGCACCACCTGCTGCACGCGCAGCGCGTCCATGCGCAGCAGCGGGTCCCAGGCCGCGGGCCGGTAGCGCAGCGACAGCTGCCGCGCCTGCGCCGCCGGGCCCATCTCCAGCGCCACGCTGCGCAGCACGGGGTCCAGGTGGGCCGACTCCAGGTGCAGGGCGAGCCGCCCGGCCTCGAGCCGGTCGCGGTCCAGCAGGTTGTTCAACAGGGTCAGCGTGGAGCGCGCCGATTCACGCAGCCCCGCCGCCACGCTGGGCTGGATGTCGCGCGCCCAGTACAGCAGCTCGGTGCCGGCGATGACGGAATGCAGCGAGTTGCGCACCTCGTGCGCCAGGAAGGTGATGAAGCGGCCGCTGGCCTGGCTGGCGCGTTCGGCCAGCGCCTGCGCGTGCTGGCGCCGCCGCACCTCGCGCTTCAGGCGCCGGCTGTGCCACCACCACAGCGCCAGCAGCAGCGCCAGCGCGGCGGCCAGGGGCGGCGCCCAGCGCAGGGTGGCCTCGCGCAGCACGCTGTCGGGCGTGGGCTGGCTGAACCAGCGCTGCTTCAGCGCCGGCAGGTCCTCGGCCACCGTGGCGTCCAGCGCGCGCTGCACCAGCGGGGCCAAGGCGGCGTGGCGGGTGGACAGGGCCACGCTCAGCTGCGCGCGCAGCTCGGGCACCGCGCCCATCATCTGCACCGCGGCGCGCGGCCGGTCGGCCAGCAGCGTGGCCGCACCGATCACGTCGGCCAGCGTGGCGTCGGCGCGGCCGGCTTCCACCGCATCGACGCAGGCCGCGAGCTGCGCGCAGGGCACCAGCTCGATGGCGGGGTAGCGCGCGTCCACCCACACGCGGGCGAAATGCGTGGGTGGCAGCGCCAGGCGCCGGCCGTGCAGCTGCGCCAGGTCCAGCAGCACCGCGTCGCGGCGGCCGATGATCATCACCGGCTGCTCGAAGAAGGGGCCGATGAAGCGCAGCACGTCGTCGAACTGCGCACTCTCGTCCAGGCCCACCACCCAGTCCACCTCGCCGCGGCGCAGGGCCTGCGCCAGCTTGTCGGGCTCGAAGCTGCGCCATGCTTTCGGTCGCCAGCCCAGGCGCTCGAACAGCGCGCGCAGCACGTCCACCGAGAGGCCGGCCGGCGTGCCCTCGGGCGTCATGAAGACGAAGGGCCGGTGGCTGCCCAGCACCGCCACCACCGGGGCGGGCACGCTGGCCAGCAGCGCGCGCTCGCGCGCATCGGGCGTGAAGGCGGTGATGCCGGTGGGCGGCGGCGCCGCGCTCCAGCGCCGCACCAGCGCATCCACCGCGCGCGGACCGAGCGCATCGATCTCCTGCGACAGGCGCTGCGCCAGCGCCTGGTGCGCCACGGGCAGCGCCAGGTGCAGCGCGCCCGAAGGCAGCTCCATGCTGCGCGCCACGTGCAAGGTGGCCAGCTCGTCGTGCTGGCGGATCAGCTCCTGCACCACCGGCAGCGCCTCCAGCGCCACGTCGGCCCGGCCGCTGGCCACTTCGGCCAGGCCCTGCAGCGCGGTCTGCACGATGGTGCGCGTGGCCAGCGGGAAGAGGCGGTCGGCGTCGTCCTCGCTGGGCTGGGCCATCACCACCGCGACGATGCGGCCCGCCATGTCCGGCGTCAGCGCGGCCGAGGGCGCGTCGCGCCGCGTGACCAGCGCGCGGCGCACGGTCCAGTAGGGCGTGCTGAAGGCCAGCGCGTCGGGCCGCCGGGCTTCGGCCTGCGCATCGCCACGCGAGATGCCGCTGGCGATGTCGATGCGGCCGGCGCGCAGGTCGGCTTCGAGCACGTGGTAGCTGGCGTAGCGCACCGGACGCAGCTGCAGCTGCAGGCGGGCGGCCAGCTCGCGCAGCAGGGCCAGGTCGGCGCCACCCGGTTCGGCGCCCGCGGGCCACAGCTGGAAAGGCGGCAGCTCGGCCAGCATGCCGTAGCGCAGCACCTGGGCTTCGCGCGGCGCTGGGGCGTCCTGCGGCGCCTGCGCAAGGCGCGGCGCGGGGGCAGCGCGCGACGCGGCGACGTCGGACGAGGCCGCGGCACCCCGCGAGGGCGGCGCGCCGGGCTGCCCGCGCGCTGGCGCACCCGCGAACAACAGCCCGGCCCACAGCAGGCACGCCGTGGCCCAGGCACGCCGACCCCCAGACGTCCGCTGCAGCAAGGTGAGCCCCTTCGCTGTCGTGTGCGGGCCAATATCCTCGCCGAGGGGGGTGGCGTCAATGGCCACATCCCGGGGGGATGCGGCTTGCGGCGGCGGCCTCGGCGCCGCAGCGGCGACGCTGCGGCCGCACGCGGAACGGTCCGGCGCCGCACGTGCTGCGGCGGGAAACCCGGCGCTATTCCAGCGTGAAGCCCAGCTTCAGCGTGACCTGCCAATGCGCCACCGCGCCGTCCTTCACATGGCCGCGCGTCTCGACCACCTCGAACCACTGGATGTTGCGCACCGTCTCGTTCGCCTTGGCGATGGCATTGCGGATGGCCGCCTCGATGCCGTCGGGCGAGGAACCGGTCAACTCCAGGTGCTTGTAGACATGGTTGCTCATCGCGCTGACCTCCGGCCGCGGAATGCGGCCGGGGCAGCTTACGGCGCGCGCCGGGCG
>CBIHPZ010000561.1:0-3389 GCA_966211865.1 uncultured Aquabacterium sp. | reverse complement strand
GTGGCGTTCAGGCGCCGCCGGCGTAGCCGTGCTGGCGCCAGGCATCGAACACCGCCACCGCCACGGTGTTGCTGAGGTTGAGGCTGCGCTGGCCCGGCCGCATCGGCAGGCGCACGCGGTGCGCGGGGTCGAAACTGTCCAGCACCTCCGCGCTCAGGCCCGCGGTCTCGCTGCCGAACACCAGCCAGTCGCCGGCTTGCCACCGCATCTCGGCCAGCGGCCGTGAACCGCGGGTGCTGAAGGCGAAGCGGCGCCCGCCGGCGGCCCGCTGCGCCGCGTCGAAGGCGGCCCAGTCGGTGTGGCGATGCACGGCGGCGTACTCGTGGTAGTCCAGGCCGGCGCGGCGCAGCAGCTTGTCCTCCATCGCAAAGCCCAGCGGCTCCACCAGGTGCAAGCTGCAACCGGTGTTGGCGGCCAGCCGGATGACGTTGCCGGTGTTGGGCGGGATCTCCGGCTGCACGAGAACGATGTGGAACATGGTGCCGCGCATTGTGCGGGGCGCGCCGACTCACTCGTCCGGTGCTGGCGTGCGGGCGACGACCCAGGCCTGCACGCTGGCGGCGCCCGCGCGCAGCAGCACCTCGGCACAGGCGGCCGCGGTGGCGCCGGTGGTCATGACGTCGTCCACCAGCGCGATGTCGCGACCGTCGATCGCACGCTGGCGCGCAGGCTCCACGCAGAGCGCGCCCTGCAGGTTCTGCAGGCGCTGCTGCCGCGACAGGCCGACCTGGTGCGGCGTGTCGCGCAGGCGCACGAGCGCATCCGCCTGCGCCGCCAGGCCCAGCTCGCGGGCGACGCGCCGTGCAATCTCCCACGACTGGTTCAGGCCGCGCTCGGCCAGCCGTGCCGGGCTCAAGGGCACGGGCAGCACCAGCAGGGCGCCCTTCACCTGCGCTGGCATCTGCATCGTCCGCTGCGCCTGCGTGACGGCACCGGCCAGCGCACTGGCGAGCGGGGCGGCCTCGCTCACCTCGCCATGGAACTTCAGCCGCGTGACCAGGCGGTCCCAGGGGAATCCGTAGTCGCCCGCGCAGACGCAGCGCTGGAAGGGCAGCGGATGCCGGCGGCAATGGGGGCAGGGCGCGCCGTCCGACGGCAGCCGCAGCGCGCACTGCAGGCAACGCGGCACCGCGGCCGCGAAGCGGGACCGGCAGTCGCTGCACAGCGGCTCGCTGCTCCATTGGCGGCACAGCGGGCATTGCCGGGCCCCGGCGGCCGGCAGGCGCAGAAACCGGCCGGTCAGTGAGCGCAGCATCGGCTCAATATACTGCCCGCCCGAATGGAACCCCCACGCCCACTGCGTTCGCTGCCCCCCGAGGGGACTGTCAGTACCTTCGGGGCAGCCGGGCGGGACTGACATGCCGCAGACGCCCCGCATCGATGGCCGCGCCGCGGCCCACGTACTCGACCGCATGGCGCGGGCCGAAGCCGCGCCGTGGCTGCACCAGGAGGTCGCGCGCCGCATGGCCGAGCGGCTTCCGCTGATCAAGCAGCCGCCCGCGAACTGGCTCGACTGGTGGGCTTTCACGGGCGGCAGCGCCGCAGCGGTCGACCCGCTGCTGCCGCAGGCGCGGCGCACGGCCGTCGAACCCACGCCGGCCCTGCGCGAGCGCAGCCTGCAGGCGGCCCGGCGGCCTTGGTGGCGCAACTGGCTGCCGGGTGCAGCGCCCTCGGCCGAGGTGCTGGCGGAAGCCGACGTGCCGGCTGGCGCCGCCCGGATGCTGTGGGCCAACATGGTGCTGCACCTGGCCGCCGATGCGGTCGGGCAGATGGCGCAGTGGCACCGCGCGCTGGCGGTCGATGGCTTCCTGATGTTCTCCACCGTCGGCCCCGACACGCTGCTGGAGCTGCGCGAGCTCTACCGCGACGCCGGCTGGCCCGCGCCGCATCCGCCCTTCGTCGACATGCATGACATCGGCGACCAGCTGGTGCAGCAGGGCTTCGCCGACCCGGTGATGGACCAGGAGACGCTGCGGCTGCACTGGTCCTCGCCGGAGGGGCTGCTCGCTGAACTGCGTGGCCTGGGGGCTAACGTGGATGTGCAGCGGCCGGGCGGGCTGCGCACGCCACGCTGGCGTGAGCGGCTGCTGGCCGCGCTGCGTGAACGCGCCGGCGCGGACGGGCGGATCACGCTGCGTTTCGAGCTGGTCTATGGCCACGCCTTCAAGGCCGCGCCGCGGCCGGCGCCGGGTGCGCCGGCCACGGTGTCGCTCGATGAAGTGCGGGCGTCGCTCGCCGCGCACCGTCGGGGCGCAAAGGACATGTAGGCCCTGGTTAGAATCCGCCGGTTTTGCCGGCTCCCGGTTCGGGCGCGGGCGGCTGTACCCGACGCACCCCGACTCCAGCCATGAACGCCACCGTCGCCAACCGTCCCTGGGCCCCGCAGGCAGTGCCGCGGCGCGATGGGGCGTGGCGTTTCGGCCGGCGTGACGCCGCCGCGGGCGGCTGGCTCTGGGACCTGCGGCGCAACTGCTCCATCTCGCCGCGGCAGTTGCTGAATGCCTATCTCCTGCTCTGTGCCCTGGCGGGCGTCATCGGCCTCGGCTTCTGGCTGCAGGGCGTGGAGGCGGTGCTGGTCTTCACCGGTCTTGAACTGCTGGCCGTCGGCCTCGCGATGCTGCTGATGGCCCGCCACGCCGGCGACCGCGAAGTGATCACGCTGGCCAACCGCGAGATGGCGGTCGAGCAGCATGTCGGCCCTTTGGTGGAGTGCACGCGCTTCCATGCCGACTGGGTGCGCGTCGAGCCCTGCGGAGGCGAGGGCTCCTTGGTGGAACTGTCGGGTGAGGGACGCAGCGTGCGCGTCGGCCGGCATCTGCGCCCCGAGTGGCGCGACGAACTGGCGCAGGAACTGCGCCGGGCCCTTCGCCAGTCGCAGGCCGCAGGCGAGCGGGATTGGGATCAGACAACTCAAGCATGACGATGAACATGACAAAGACGCTTTGCCATCGCATTGCCGGCGCCAGCGCCGGCTTGGCGGCCTTTCTCGCCGTGCAGGCCGCGCAAGCGGCCCAGGCGGTCAATGACCTGCCGGGTGGTCCCGCGAAGAATCAGCTGGACCTGCACCCGCCCGTCACGCGCATCGCGACCGACATCCAGGGCCTGCACTACGGCATGCTGATCGTCTGCCTGGCGATCTTCGTCATCGTCTTCGGGGTGATGTTCTATTCGATCTTCAAGCACCGGAAGTCGGTCGGCGCCAAGCCCGCCAACTTCCATGAAAGCGTCGCCGTCGAGATCGCCTGGACCATCGTGCCCTTCATCATCGTCGTCGTGATGGGCATGGCCGCCACCCGCACCGTGGTGGCGATGAAGGACACCAGCAACGCCGACATCACCATCAAGGCCACCGGCTACCAGTGGAAGTGGGGCTACGACTACCTGAAGGG
>CBIHPZ010000560.1:0-3397 GCA_966211865.1 uncultured Aquabacterium sp. | reverse complement strand
CTGTTCAGCAGCGTGATGGACCATGTGATGGACGAGCGCGAGAAGCTGTTCCTGAAAGCGCGCTACTCCAGCGCCGATTTGCGCGGCATGGTGCCCCAGCTGCACGAACGCAAGAAGGCATTGCAAATGCAATTGCAAAAGGAATCACCCATGGCATTGCAAACCAAGGCGCCGGCGTCCTCGCCGGCCGGAAAGAACAAGGTGGCGTCATGAGGGCACTGGTCTACAACGGGCCGCGCGATGTCCAGGTGAAGGACATGCCCGACGCACGGGTCGAGCGCCCCACGGATGCGCTGGTCCGCATCACGCGCACCAACATCTGCGGTTCCGACCTGCACATGTATGAAGGCCGGACCGACATGAGGCCGGGCCGCATCCTCGGCCACGAGAACGTGGGCGAGGTCATCGAGGTGGGACCGGCCGTCGACCGCGTCAAGGTCGGCGACATGGTGTCCGTGCCCTTCAACATCGGCTGCGGCTTCTGCGAGAACTGCGAGCGCGGCCTGAGCAATTACTGCCTGACCACCAACCCCGGGCTGGCGGGCGCGGCCTACGGCTTTGCCGACATGGGGCCCTACCACGGCGGCCAGGCGGAACTGCTGCGCGTGCCCTATGCCGACTACAACTGCCTGATCCTGCCGCGCGACGCGCAGGAGAAGCAGAACGACTACGTGATGCTGTCGGACATCTTTCCGACCGGCTACCACGCCACCGAAATGGCGCAGCTGCAACCGGGCCAGTCGGTCGTGATCTACGGCGCCGGCCCGGTCGGGCTGATGGCGGCGCTGGCCGCCACGGTCAAGGGCGCCAGCCTGGTGATGGTGGTGGACACGCACCGGGACCGGCTGGCGCTGGCCGAGGAGATCGGCGCCGTGGCCATCGACGACACCGAAGGCGGCGGCATCGAGCGCGTGATGGAACTGACCGGCGGGCGCGGCGCGGACTGCGGCTGCGAATGCGTGGGCTACCAATGCTGCAACCGGCACCAGCAGGAAGTACCGAACATCACCCTGAACAACCTCGTGCATGCGGTCAAGTTCACCGGCCACATCGGCACGGTGGGCGTCTTCGTGCCGATGGACCCGAACGCACAGGACCGCTTGCAGCGGCGCGGACAGATCGCCTTCGACTTCGGCATGTTCTGGTTCAAGGGCCAGAAGATGGGCACCGGCCAGTGCCCGGTGAAGGCCTACAACCGCTTCCTCAGCCGCCTGATCGAACGCGACAAGGTCAAGCCTTCGTGGATCGTCTCGCACGAACTGCCGCTGGAGGAAGCGCCCGAGGCCTACAAGAACTTCGACGAGCGCCAGGACGGCTGGACCAAGGTCACCCTCAAACCCAACGGCTGATCGACGCGTCATCGCGGCGCGGCAGCCGCTCAGTACAAGCCCGGGCGCCTGCCACCATCAGACCTGCCACCTTGGTCCGGCTGGAGGCCCCGAGCGCCCGGGCACGCCGGCTGAATGGCAGGCCCCAAGCTGGGCTACGGCCTGCCCGCGGCACGGCGCCCCTTCACCGCATTTGCCCTCGCCTTCACGAGGAGCGGTTCTTCACCGCGCACGCCCAAGCTTTCCCGCACGCGTTGCCTCAGCCGCTCCAGCGCGGCGGGCGACAGGGCGGCCAACAGATCGCGCAGGCGTGGGCTGCCGACCGCCGTCCGCCAATAGTCGTCGAAGGTGTCGAAGCGCCTGATAACTTCGAATTGGCGCGTCTGCACCTCCACCAACCCGGCATTCCGCCACAGGTCTTCCGAGGCCTGCAAGGCCGCCGCCCAGGTGCTGGGCGGCGGCTGTGACCGGAACCCGTCGGCCTTCGCGGCGTCGATGATCGGTTGCAGTGGAAAGCCGCCGCCGGCCATGTCCCAGTGGTAGGCGGCAATCACCCCGCCGGGCCGGACCACCCTCGCCAGTTCACGCAGTCCCTGTGCGGGCTCCGGCAGAAAGAAGAGCACCAGGGCCATCACCGCCGCATCGACGCACGCGTCGGGCAGCGTCAGCGCCTGGGCGTCGCCTTCCATGAAGCCGACGCTGGCCAGACCCGGGCGCTGGCGTGCAAACGCCAGTTGCGCGGGCGCCGGGTCCACCGCAACCACCGACCCCGGCCGCTGCTGCGCGACCAGCGACTCGGTGAACGCGCCATTGCCGCAGCCGTCGTCCAGCCACGCCAGGCCAGGCGGCTGCGCCAGCCAGTCGAGGAACGGTTTCGCCACCAGCGCGCTCCAGCGTCCCATCATCTGCTCGTAGGCCGCACCGTCGTCGAAGACGAAGCGCGGCGCCGGTGGCGAAGGACCGGGGGCCGGCGTGCTGGTCATGGCCGTCTCCCAGGCCGGGCCGCAGGGTGCGGCGGGATTGCCGATGTGTGCAGGCTCACGCCACACTCCTTTCCCAATGGACAAGCTCAAAGCCATTCAGTATTTCCTTGCCGCGGCACGAACGGGCAGCCTGTCGGCCGCGGCGCGCCAGCAGGGCGTGACGCTGCAGGCCGTCGCCAAGCTGGTGGGCGCGCTGGAAGCGGAACTGGGCGCCACGCTGTTCCAGCGCGGAAGCCGCGGGCTTCAGCTGACGGCCGATGGCGTCCAGTACGCGGAAGCCTGTGCCCCGCTGCTGGCCCAGCTGCAGGCGGCCGATGAAGGGCTGCGCCAGTCGCGCCAGCGCCCGCAGGGCACCCTGGTGGTGGGCGGCACGCCGTTCCTGCTGCAGCACTGCATCGTGCCGGCCTTGCCCGCCTTTCACGCGAACTACCCGGACCTGACGCTGGACCTGCGCGCCGTGCTGCACCTGGAGGAGGCCGCCACCAAGGACTGCGACCTGCTGCTGCTGCACGGCTGGTTCGAGGCCGGCAGCTGGGTGCGCCGTGAACTGCCGGTGATGGCGCAGGTCACCGCGGCCACGCCCGCGTACTGGCAACGCCATGGCATGCCGCGCCACCCGCGCGACCTGGCGGGCCACACCTGCCTGAGCTACCGCAATCCCTACGGCAAGCTGCTCGACCTGTGGCGCTACCGGCAGGCGGGTGCACAGGGCGAGGTGGTCGAGGAAGTCGTCGTGCGGGGCTGGCTCAATTCGAACCACCGCGACAACCTGCTCGAACTGGCATTGGCCGACGGCGGCGTGATGCGCATTGCCTACGCCACCGCGCAGGCCGACCTGGCCAGCGGCCGCCTGGTGCCCGTGCTGCTGGATTGGGAATTGATGGACCCGCCGCCGCTGGCCATGTACTTCCGGCCTGAATTGCGCCGCACCTTGCGCCTGCGCGTCTTTGCCGACTTCGTCGCCGCCCATTGCGCCGAACTCGCCACGGTCACCAGCGCCAAGGGCCAGGCCAGTGTCGACGGCCGGCCGGCCTGGCACCACGGCAACAGCCGCCGCGCGTCGAGCTGGCTGGCGCATCGCTGAAC
>CBIHPZ010000559.1:0-3401 GCA_966211865.1 uncultured Aquabacterium sp. | reverse complement strand
CTGCAGGCCTACCGCGCCAGCGCCGTCTTCATGGAACTGCGGCTGGACGCCGCCACCGCGGCCAGCCAGCGGCCGGGCGTCATCCCGTAGGCCCGCTTGAACTGCCGGCCCATGTGGCTCTGGTCGGCAAAGCCCGCGGCCAGCGCGGCCTCGGCCAACGGCTCGCCACGCAGCAGGTGGGCCCGCAGTTGGTCGAGCTGGCGCAAGGTGCGGAAGCGGCTGGGGCTGGTGCCGAAGGCGGCGCGGAACTGGCGGGCGAGCGTCCAGCGGTCCAGGCCGGACAGTTGTTCGAGCTCGGCCAAGGGCAGGCGCTCCGCCGGCTGGGACAGCAGGCGGTCACGCACCTGGCGCAGCGCCGGCCACGCCAGCGGCCGGGCGGGCGCCGCCGCCTGGCCGGCGCCATGCTGGAGCAGGCGCGCGAGCGCGACCAGCAGGTCGGTCCGGTGCAGCTCGTCCAGGGCCTGGTCGATGTCCCACAGCGAGGGTTCAAGCCCCGGCGTCTCGCGCCCGAGCACGGGGTTCGCCACGAAGGGCAGCGGCCCGCCACCCAGCGCCAGCTGCAGCAGCGCCGGGTCGACGTGCAGGATGCGGTAGGCAAAGCCCTCGCCGGTGCCGGCCATGCCGTCGTGCAGTTCATCGGGGTGCAGCACGTGGCACTGGCCCGGCAGCCCATGCCAGCGCCGGCCGCGGAAATTGAAGCACTGCACGCCCGCCAGCGTGATGCCGATGGCGTAGGTGTCGTGGCGGTGCGGCGCGAACGGGCGCCGCGCCAGGTGCACTTCCAGCCGCTCGATGCCGGGCGTGGCCGGGCCGTGGCGGATGTGGTCGTCCCCGCGTCGCAAGGCAGTCATCGGGCGTGGCTCCCACCGGCCACGGGCCGGCCATGGCCCGCAGCGTACTGCTGGAGCGGGCCACGCCCGCGGGCGCTACAGCTGCGCGATGAACGCGTCCCGCTCCCGCGACAGCGCCGCGCCCTCGCCGCCGCTGGTCGCGCTGGCGGCGTAGCGGTGGGCCCAGCGGATGGCGGCTTCGCGGGCCTTCAGCGCTTCGCCGGGCTGGCCGCTGTCCTGCAGCCGCAGCATGCGCTGGCGGTACAGCTCGGCCACCTGGATGGCGGCGCCGATGTGGTCGATGGCGTCGGTGATGCACTGCTCGGCCTCGGCCAGGCGATCGGCGCGCTCCATCAGCAGCGCGGCCATCCACCAGTCCGGGCCATGGTCGCTGGCCTGCGTGGTGGTGCTGGCAAAGCCGCCGAAGACCACCGATTCGAGGATCAGCTCGCCCATGTTCGCCGCCGCGGTGGCCCTTTCGGGCGTGGCGGTGACGCGGGCGCGCAGCACACACCCGGTGTCCGGGCCGTCGACCAGCAGGTGGAACTGCGCCAGCGGCTGGTCGCCGTCGGCGATGTTGCGCACGCCCATGCCGGTGATGCGGCCCGAGCGCAGGCGCATGAAGGCGGGAGCGGGGTAATCGCGGCGGGCCTGGGCCTCCAGCTCGTTCAGCACGCCTTCATGGTCCACCGGGCCGCCATGGCCGCCGCTTTCGTAAGTTAGCAAGTCCAGGTGCACCTGCACCTCACCCGCGGGTTCGAAGACCAGCACGCGGCGGCCGTCGTCGATCACGTGCCAGCCCAGCGGCAGCGTCAGCTGCGCGGTGATGGCGCCGCAGTTGACGGTGGCGCACCGCGCCGATTCGTCCACCTCGACCACCTTCGGCACCAGCCCGACGCCGTTGTCACGCAGGCGGCGGTTGACCGGATGCTCGGGGTCGAGCGTGGCCGCGCCCTCGGCCCGGGCGTGGGTGGCAAAGCTGGCGGCCACGGGCGCGGCGGTGAGCCGGCTGAGCGTGGCGTCCCCAGCCATGGCGGCGGCCGGCGCCGGGCCCATCCCCGTGTCGATCGCCGCAGGCATCCCGGCGTCCATTCCCGCATGCATACCGGCATCCACCGGCGCGATGTCGGCCAGCGCGGCCACCGCTTCGGTGGACGGCGGCGGCACCACGGCGGGCCACAGCGGCACGGTGGCGCCGTGCGGCTCGTCCAGCGCGAAGGAGGCCAGGCCGCCGAACCACAGGGGTACGACGGCATCGGCCAGCAGCTCGGGTGCGGTGAGGGTCAGGTTGATGAGGCGGCCGCCGTCCTCGGCGAACGCGAAGCGCACGCGCAGCGGGCCGACCTCGCTGTCCTGCACCGCCTCGCCGACCAGCGCCGGCAAGGTGCCGAGCAGGCCTTCGCCCAGGGCGCGCAAGGTCAGGCCGTGCTGCGCCACCAGGTAGCGCGCCCAGTCGTTGAGCGTGCCGTCGCCATAGGCCGGCCGCGCCGCGGCGGCCCACACGATGGCGGCGTGCGGCGCCGTCACCGCGGCCAGCGGCACCATGCGGCTGGGGTCGGAGAAATCGGGCTGCTCGTCGGGCAGCGGGTGGCTGATCCAGTCGGCCGGCAGGCCGACCACGAAGCCCAGCTGCGCGATGCGCGAGGGAAAGCGCCGCAGCGGCAGGGTGTCGTCAGCAGTGTTCATCGCCAGGTCCCCGCTCACTTCAGGCGTTGGCATGCGGCCGCGCGGCCAGGCGCAGGCTGACGAAGATGTCGCGCAACGCGGCATCGGACGCGGCGCGCAGGTGCGGGAACAGCTCGTTCAAGGCCAGCTGGGCCTGGGCTTCGCGCTGCAGGCCATCGGCGGCGGCAGGGGCCGTCACGCTGGCCGCGGGAACGCGGGAAAGGGAGGTCGAGGAAGCCATGTCGGTCTGCCTTCGTACTGCGATGGCGGCAGTCTGGGCGCCGCAAGCATCGCGGCCGCTTCAACGCCACGCGGCGGCTGTTTCGTTTGTTGTGGTCGCGCGCGCCGCGGGACCCCGGCAACAAACGAAACCCCTCGGTCACAGCGCAGACATTCGGTCGCATCCCGCGGCACCCACACTTCGGGCCAACCCAGATGAAGGACCCGGCTGCCAGGCCGGTGAACGTGATGACACCCCAGCAGATCCGCCTCGTGCAAGCGAGCTACACCCGCCTGAAGAGCGACACCGCCGGCGTGGCCGCGGCCTTCTACGAGCGCCTGTTCCAGATCGACCCCACCCTGCGCGGCCTGTTCCGCGACGACCTGGCGCGCCAGGGCGAGCGGCTGATGCACATGATCGGCGCGGCCGTGGGCCTCTTGAACCGGCCCGAAACCCTGTTCCCGGTGCTGCATGCGCTGGGCGCGCGCCACGTGGGCTACGGCGTGAAGGCCGAGCACTACGACACCGTGGGCACGGCGCTGATCGACACGCTGGAAGCCGGCCTCGGCAGCGGCTTCACCAGCGAGCTGCGCACGGCCTGGGTCCGCCTCTTCGACATCGTGCGCAGCGAGATGCTGGCGCCGCCGGCCACGCAGGCCACCGCGGCCGTGGCCGCCGCCGCGTGA
>CBIHPZ010000558.1:0-3403 GCA_966211865.1 uncultured Aquabacterium sp. | reverse complement strand
GTCGCCACCAGCACCTGCGATTCGCCCTGCGCGAAACGCTCGGCCTCGCGGCGGCGCACTTCCGGCGGCAAGGCCCCGTAGATCACCGACACCGGCTGGCCGCTTTCGGCGATGCGGTCGCGCAGGGTCAGCACCTCGCGCCGGCTGAAGGCGACCACCGCGTCGCCCAGGCGCAGCGCGTTCAGCGGCACCGGGCGCGGCAGCAGCTGCACGTGCTGCTTGCGCTCGAAGGTGCGCACCTGGCAGCGTTCCCCGCACAGGCCCAGGAGGTTCTGCAGCGCCGGCACCGCGTAGTCGGAACAGATGATGATCACCTCGTTCGCCGGCACCGCCACGATGGCCTGCGTCCAGGCCCAGCCGCGCGAGGCGTCGAAGATCATCTGCGCCTCGTCGATCACCGCCACGTCGATGGCCTGGCGGGTGTTCACCATCTCGATGGTGCTGGACACCACGCGCGCGCCGGGCGCGGGCACGTTCTCTTCGCCCGTCAGCAGCGAACACGGCACGCCACGGGCGGCGAGCCGGTCGCGCCCTTCCAGCGCCAGCAGGCGCAGCGGCGCCAGGTAGGCGCCGTCGTGCGCCTGGGCCAGGCGCTCGAACGCCGCATGCGTCTTTCCGCTGTTAGGCGGACCGACGTACAGCGTGACGCTGCGCTGCAGCTGCCGCGCGGTCGGAAAGCTGTCGGGGTAGCCCTGGAAGGCCAGCTCGTCGTTCAGCCCTTCCAATGCGTCCAGCTCGTTGACGCGGTGCTCCCAGCGGTCCTGCGCTCGGGTGCAGGCGGCCAGCAGCTCGGGCACGCGCTGCGGCGTCGCGCATTCGGCCTGCAGGCGCGGCAGCAGCGAATCGAGGTGCTTGGGCGCCCAGTCGTGGCTGCGCGCGACCAGCCCGGCCAGGTGCGCGGTGATCTCGCCCGCCTGCGGGTGCGGCGGCGGCGCGCCCAGCGCGGCCTTCAACGCGGCCTTGTCGCCGTCGCGGTAGAAGGCCCACACCGGGTCGGACGGGATGTCGTAGCGCCAGGGCAAGGTCAGCGACCAGGCCGCCTCACCCGGCACCGGCACCGCCAGCGTGTGCGTCACCAGGCGGCTGAAGACCCCGGCGTGGCGGCTGATGCCCATCGAATCCAGCACCGACTGCCGCTCCAGCAGCCGCTGCCGCGCTTCCTTCCCGGTGCCCACCGCCTCCAGGTGGGCCAGCGCGGCATCGATCAAGGCCGGCTCGATCCAGCGGCTGGGCCGCGTGCCGGCGGCCTTCTGCAGCAGGATGAAGCCGCGCTCGTCCAGGTGCGCTTCCAGGGCGGGGTGGTGCTCCGGCACGTAGTCGGCCGGCTTCACCACCTGCGGCAGGAAATAGCCGCCCTGGCGCACGCGCTCCATCTGCTCGGGCGCCACGTGCGCGGGGATGCGTGCCAGGTGGCGGGCGTCGGGCAGGTGCAGGGTGCTGGGGCCGGGGCGGGTCGCCTCGTGCGGGTCGCGGGAAGTCATACGGAAGCGCCAGGAGCAGGGGCGCAGACTCTACCGCCTGCCCGGCCGGAGGCCCGGCCGGCGTGGGGCCGCGGCCGCGGCCGCGCATCAGGTCAGCCGCGCACGAGGAAGCTCACAGGCCGGTGCGGGCCGCCTCGGCGTCCGTGAAGCGCGGCGTCTTCTTGCTGGTCTGGATCAGGCGATAGACCACCGTGGCGCGGGCGGGCTTGGAAACAAACTCTTCGACCAGCTTCTCCGGGTCCCCGCCGATGAAGGACACGCCGACCCGTTCGAAGCTGACCACCTCGGCGACGTCGTTCCTGTCCGTGTGCTGCTTGAACAGGAAAGGCGCCCTCCCGCCGCCACAAGCCATCGTGAGGGCCTCGCGCTGCGGCTTCGTCAACGTGTCCCACTTGTTCTTGAAGGCGGCGCTGACCGGCCCGCCGCGCCCGCGGGCGTCATTGCACTCCTCCAGCACCGGCAGCGGGTCGTTGATGCCCTTGTTCCTGGGCGCAACGCCGTATTTCTGCGACAGGGCGTCCGCCGTGGCCTCGAAGGCCGCAAACGCCTCGTCGGCCGGCTGGTCGACACCGGTCACGTGGACACGCCACAGCTTTCCGCTCTTGTCGAAGTTGAATTCCGCCCATCGGATCTCCGCATTCCTCAGCGGCTCGGGCAGTTGCTTCTTCAGCGCCGTGGTGTCGGTCGGCTGGAACGTGTTCGAGAACGGCGTGATCGAGTCCTCCTCCAGCTTGGCGCCGAGCGCCTTTTCGACCTGGGCCTTGGTCGCGCCGATCTTGAGGGCCTGGGCAGCGGCAGGCAGCGAGCTGGCGGCGCAGAGGACGGCCAGGAGAAGGCTTTTCAATGGGACGGTGGGTTGCATGCTTGATAGAAGATGAGCCATCAACGCCACGGAGACCGGATGCGGTGGCAAGGCGCCGGCCGCCCGCGGCAAGGGGGCGCGAGCCTAACACCCGAGATAAGTGGAAAAGCGCGGGCTCATCACCTCTCTGACGGAAAGACGCCCGCCCACGGCCAGCCGTGTTGCAAGCCGGAAATGCAAAAGGCAGGACCAGCGGCTTGCAGCGCGTCCTGCCTTCGGATGGGTTCGCTCAAGCCGCTGCCGCCAGCGGCCTGCGTTCAACGCCGTGGCCGCGTCGTGATCAGTTCCATCGACAGCGCGCCGTGCGCCACCGGCGGCATCTTCTTGATGCCGCCGCAGATCCACACGCCGCGTTCGGTCATGCGTTCGAACAGCAGGATGGAATAGAACTCGCCGGCGGAGGTGACCAGGCTGAGCACCTGGCCGCTGGGGGTGCCGCGCATCGTGCGCATCACCGGCAGGATGTCGTTGGCGTCGAAGGCGCGGGCGGGGTTGTAGGCGGTCACCGTGTTGGGCATCGCCTGCGCGAAGGTGTTCTTCACGGTGGAGTTGGGCGGCTCGGTCTTGGCCACCGATTCGATGGTGCCCAGGTGGCCCACGTGGCGGCCGGTGCCGTCGGTCCACAGCGCGATCCAGCAGCCGCTCATGAAGCCGGTGAGGACGTCGCCCGTGGCGGTGACCTGCGCGGTGCGGCCGTGGATGTAGTTCAGCCAGGTGTACGGAATGCCCATGTCCTTGCGCAGGCCCAGCGTGGACACGTTCGGCAGGCTGTGATCGACCACCTGGTCGTCCAGGCCCACGTAGAACATCGGAGCGATGACCCGCGGACTGTCGACGATGGCGCCGTCCTTGGGCTGGGTGGTGATGGCGGCGGGGGCGGCCCAGTTGAAGCGGGCGCCCTTGACGAAATATCGCTCGATCATTCGGTCTCTCCGGTATGGGGTCCGTGGGTCCAGCGCCTACGGTGGCCGGATTAAACGCCGGTGAAACGAGTGCAACAAAGTGACCATAGGCACACCGTGCACCGCGGGCCGTGCAGAAGGTCGCACATCGCTGGTCG
>CBIHPZ010000557.1:0-3405 GCA_966211865.1 uncultured Aquabacterium sp. | reverse complement strand
GTGGTGGCCGGCGAAGTGCGCGCGCTGGCCCAGCGCAGCGGCGCCGCGGCGCGCGAGATCAAGGCGCTGATCACCAGCAGCGTCGAGCAGGTGGAGCACGGCAGCGCGCTGGTCGACGAGGCCGGCCGCACCATGGACGAGATCGTCGGCGCCATCCGCCGCGTGACGGACATCGTGGCCGAGATCAGTTCCGCCAGCCAGGAGCAAAGCACCGGCGTCGGCCAGGTGGGCCAGGCCGTGGCGCAGATGGACCAGGCCACGCAGCAGAACGCCGCGCTGGTCGAGCAAAGCGCCGCCGCGGCCGAGAGCCTGAGGCAGCAGGCCCGCGAGCTGGTGGACACGGTGGCGGTGTTCAAGCTGCAGGTGGTGGAGTGAGGCTCAGGCCGCGCGGCGCTCGAAATAAGCCGCGAAGCTGTCGCTGACCGTCCGCTCGACGCGCTCGACTTCGGCATCGGACAAGCTTCCGGCCAGCTTGCGCTTGGCGCGGGATAACTTGCCATGTCCCTGGACGATGACATCGATCAGCGTGTTCAGCTGCGATTGCCGCATGTCCAGCCATTGCTCCAGCGTGCGCACGGCCGAGTCGTGCGCGCGCAGGTAGGCCACTTCATCCTGAAGGTCCTCCTCGACGCAGCGCTTCACGCACTCGAGGATGAATTCGCACAGCTCAGTGGCGTCGAAGTACGCGTACAGCCAGAGAGGCTGGGGCGACTTCACGAGGATGGTGGCGCTCTCGGCGTCCAACAGGTATTCAAGCAGTTCGGTGCGCGGGCGGGAGTAGCTCTTCAGCAGTGCCGAATAGCGCGGCAGGTCCTTCAGCATGCGCGCGGACAACGGCAGCACCACGCCGGCCGGCGTGAAGCCGGCCTGCCGCAGCACATGGTGCAGCAGGAAGCGATGCAGCCGGCCATTGCCGTCGAGGAAGGGATGGACGAAGACCAGTCCGAAGGCGGCACAGGCAGCGGCCAGCACGGGATGCAGCCTTCCGTCGGCGCCCAATGCGGCCACGGCGGCCACCGAATCCATCATCGGTGGCACCAGGGACGGCGGCGGTGGAATGAAGTCTGCGATGTTGCGCAGCCGGCTGCCGGCTCGTGACAGCCAGTTCTGCGTGTCCCGGTACGCCCCCTCCACCGACAGCGGCCCGACGATCTGCGACTGCCACAAGGCCATCTGGTCCTGCGTGAAGAGGCCCGGCGCGCCGGCCTGTTCCAGCAGGCGGCGGAACTTGGCCGAACGGTTGTTGTCCGGCACCTCGTCTTCGATGCCGTAGGTCGACCGCGTCTCCGACAGATACAGGAAGTCGACCGCGCGAGCCAGCATCTCGGGCTCCAGGGTCTCCAGCGCGCGCGCCACGGCGCCGGCCAGGTCCTCGGCCAGCAGGGCATCGAGCCGCTCGGTACGGCGGATCAAGGGACTGAAGAAGCCGCCGCCGATCAGGTTGTTGACGACGCCGAAGTTCGGATCGGCCACTGCCGGCCCGGTGATGTACCGCTTGGGGTCCAGCACGGGCACGCGGGGCGTTCCGGGCGGCAGGCGATAGTTGAACGAATGGCCGGTGAGCCAATGCGCCAGGTGCCCCGTGATGCGGGCGTACTTTGACGCGGGCTTGGCCCCGAGCCACGCCTGCACCTTATCCAGCACGTCGGGCTGATCGAACAGGGCCGCCAGCACGCCGAGGTCCAGGCGCTCGCGCTTCAGTGCAAAGGTCAGGCGCGCCGAGAGGCTCTTGGTGTCCGCGATGCGCCGCAGCGGCAACTCAAAGCGCTCCTGTCCATCGGCGGCAATGATGTGGCGCTCCACCGTGCTGTCGACCGCCAGGCTGACCGAACGCAGCGGAGGCACCCGCAGCTGGTAGTGGCGGATGAGCGCCTCGTAGCCCAGGTAGACCGGACCCGATGGCGGCCGGGGCGTGGGCGCGGCCGTGCGTGCGGAACGACGATTCATCTACGGTAGGCAGGCAAGGTGACGGGCCGTCTACGTGCGCCGCAAAACATCTACAGCGGCGGGATCTTATCGATTTCCATCTACTGCCACGCCAAAACGTCTACAGGAACGTCAACATCACGCCGAAACATCTACTACCCACCCGCGTGCGCACCGCTGTCTCAGAACACCAGCGCCCGCCACCGCATGTCCCCCGCCCGGGCCGCGAACTGCAGCGCCCCGCCATGGCCACTGCATTCAGGCGTCAGCATCTGCAGCGTCAGGCCCTGCGCGGCCAGGGCGTCGCTGCAGGCGTAGAAGCGGGCGCCATGCTCGCGGGCCTCGCGCATCGCATCGGCGATGGTTCGGGCATGGGCCACCGGCTCGGCCTGCGAGGCGCGCAGGCTGTCGGCCACACCGGGCAGCAGCAGGCGCACGCAGCGCGCCGTGAAGTAGATCTCCACCGGCAGCTCCAGCGCGGCCGCGGCGGCCGCCACGGCGAAGGGGGTGGCCAGGCGCTGCGGCGCGTCGGCATCGGCCGCCCAGAGCAGGATGGCGACGCCCTCGACCGCGTGTTCGACGAAACCGGACGCCATGGCGCTCTGCTGGCCGCTCACTTCGCAGGTTGGGGGCCGAGGCCGTGCAGCCAGGCGTGGCGCGCCATGGCCTCCGCCGCCCCCATGCCCGGCACCAACGCCGCGCTGTCAGCCACCCAGTCCACCACCTGCACGCGGGCCAGCCAGCCGGCGCCATAGGGATCGCGGTGGACGAGTTCCGGCTCCGCGGCCAGCCGGGCATTGGCCTCGACCACGCGCCCGCTGACCGGCGACTTCACCGAGACGACGGACTTGGCCAGCTCCACCACCGCCACCGCCCTGCCCTGCTCCACCACCGCGCCCGGCGACTTCGGCCGGCACATGTACACCTCGCCGGCCAGGTGCACGCCCATCGAGGTGATGCCGACCCGCGCACTGCCGTCGTCCAGCAGCTCGGCCCACACCTGCTCGTCGACCAGGTAGCACAGCCGGTCCGGGAACTCGAAGCTCAGCACGGTGGGCATCGCATCACCCCATCAACCAATCACCCGATGGCGGAGGGAAATGGGAGTCGAACCCACCCGGCGGCGCATGGCGCCACCCACCGGGTTTGAAGCCCGGCCGATCCACCAGGATCGTTTTCCCTCCGCGAAACCTTGGGGCCCGAGGGCTCATCGGTCCCCTTCCTCGAACAACCGGCTGTCCGTGCGCAGCCGGTGCACGTCGCCCACCCGCCGCAGCAGGCCGACGCGGTCGAAGTGCTCCAGCAGCTGGATCGCGCGCTTGCGGCCGAGGCCGGTCGCGTCGCGGTACGCGGCCGCCGTGACCTCGCCGCCGTGCGCGGCCGCCACCTGTCGGACGATGGCGGCCAGTGTCGCCATGGTGGCCGGCGGGTAGTACAGGTCTTTCACCACCTGGTGCAGCTCGGCGCGCTGTGCCAGCC
>CBIHPZ010000556.1:0-3406 GCA_966211865.1 uncultured Aquabacterium sp. | reverse complement strand
CCCAGAGCGCGCAACCGGCTTGATGCGCCGCCGGACCACAGTCGCATCCGAATCGTTTTCTGGAGTATTTGCATGATCACCCGCCGCCAATCCCTGCTGCTGCTGCCGGCCGCCGCGCTGGCGCCCCAGGCCTTCGCCTTCGACCTCGGCAAGGCGATGGACGCCGCCAAGAGCGCCACCACCGCCGCCAGCTTGAGCGACGACGAGGTGCGCGCCAATTCGCGCCGCATGGTGCAGCAGATGGACGCGCAGGCCCAGGTGGCGCCGGACAGCAACCCCTACGCCAAGCGCCTGGCCGCCCTCACCGCCAGCTGCCGCGAGGACAAGGGCCTGGCGCTGAACTACAAGGTCTACCTGACGCGGGACGTCAACGCCTTCGCCACCGCCGACGGCTCCATCCGCTTCTACAGCGGCCTGATGGACATGATGACCGACGACGAAGTGCGCTACGTCATCGGCCACGAGATCGGCCACGTGCAGGCCGGCCATTCGAAGAAGCGCATGCAGCTGGCGCTCAGCTCCGGCGCGCTGCAGCAGGCCGCCGCCGCGGCCGGCGGCACGGCCGGCGCCATTGCCGATTCGCAGCTGGGCGAGCTCTTCGTCAAGGTGGTGCGCGCGCAGCACTCGCAAGGCAACGAGAACGAGGCCGACGACTACGCGATGCAGTTCCTCTCGCGCCGCAAGTACGACCGCAAGGCCGCCGTGACCGCGCTGGAAAAGCTGGACAAGATGTCCGGCGGCGGCGGCTCCAACTGGCTGTCCACCCACCCCGCGCCGCGCGACCGCGCCGAGCGCATGCGCACCCAGCTGGGCTGATCGCCACTGATCGCTCACTGGCCGCTGGCGCCGGTCGATTGACCGGCGTCAAGCAGGGGCTGGCAGGGCGCCCCTACATTGATGCATCGCGAATGCATCTTTGAGCGCGCCCCAGCGCCGCCGGCGCGCCCCGCCATGGCCACCCTGATCTTCATCGACGAACCGCGCCGCCCGCAGGCCACGCCCCCGGGCGGCTGCGCGCTGTGGCAGCTGGGCTTCCGCCCGTTCTACCTGATGGCCAGCGTCTTCGCCGCGCTGTCCATCCCGCTGTGGGCGGCACAGTTCTCGGGCCTGCTGCCACGGCCCTATCTGGCCGGGCCGGTGTGGCACGCGCACGAGATGCTGTTCGGCTTCGCGCTCGCGGTCATCGTCGGCTTCCTCTTCACCGCCGGCCGCAACTGGACCGGACGCCCCACGCCCACCGGCCGCACCCTGGCCGCGCTGGCCGCGCTGTGGCTGGCCGCCCGGCTGCTGGTGCTGACGCCCTGGGGCGTGGCCGCCGCGCTGGCCAACGTGGCGTTTCCGCTGGCGGCCGCGGTGGCGCTGGCACGGCCCTTCATCGCCACGCGCAACCGGCGCAACTACTTCTTCGTCGCGGTGCTCGTGGGCCTGGCGGCCGCGGCCGCCGGCGTGCACCTGGCGCAGCTCGGCTGGTGGACGCCGCCCGCCGCCCTGGGTCTGCCGCTGGCACTGGACCTGGTGCTGTTCGTCCTGGCCGTGATGGGCGGCCGCGTCATTCCGATGTTCACCAACAACGGCGTGCCCGGTGCCGGCGCGCTGCGCCATCCGCGCGTGGAGAAGGCCGCGCTGGGCAGCACCCTGGGGCTGCTGGCGCTGTCCGTCGCCGCCGCGCTGGGCGCCGACGTGCCCGCGGCCCTCGTGGCAGGGGCTGCCGCCCTGGCCGCCGCGGCCCACGGCCTGCGCTGGGCCCTGTGGAAGCCGTGGCGCACGCTGCGCGCGCCGCTGGTGTGGGTGCTGCATGCCGCCTACGCCTGGATCCCGGTGCACCTGGCGCTGCGTGCCGCCGGCGCGCTGGGCGCCGTCGCCCCCACGCTGGCCGTGCATGCGCTGACGGTGGGCGCGGTGGGTGGCCTGATCATCGGCATGATGACCCGCACCGCGCTGGGCCACACCGCGCGCCCGCTGCGCGCCGATGCCGCTGACGTCACGTGTTATTCGCTGGTGCTGCTGGCGGCGCTGCTGCGCGTGGGCCTGCCGCTGGTCGACGCCGCGTGGACCCTGACCGCGGTGCAACTCTCCGCCGCCGCCTGGTCCGCCGGCTTCGCGCTGTACGCGCTGCGCTACGCCCCGCGCCTGTGGCAGCCGCGGCTGGACGGCCTGCCGGGCTGATCTCCGGGCCAGCGCGGGCGCTTCGACCACTTCGGCCACTTCAGCCGCTTCGGCCGCTTCGGCCACACTCGGGCGATGGAATACGCCACCCTCAAGCTGATCCACCAGAGCGCCGTGCTGCTGTCCTTCAGCGGATTCCTGGCCCGCGGCCTCGGCTCGCTGGCGGGCGCCGGCTGGGTCGACAGCCGCCCGGCCAAGACCTTGCCGCACCTCATCGACAGCGTGCTGCTGGCCTCCGCGCTGGCATTGGCCTTCACGCTGCGGCTGAACCCCGCCGCCACGCCCTGGCTGCTGGCCAAGCTGGTGGCGCTGGTGGTCTACATCGTGCTGGGCGCGATGGCACTGAAGCCGCGTTTTTCACGGGTTAGCCGCAGCGCCGCCTTCGTGGCCGCGCTGGCCACCTTCGGCTACATCGTCTCGGTGGCGATCACGAAGCAGCCGGCCGGTTTCCTCAGCCTCGCACGGTGAAACCGTCCTGCAACGGCAGGGCCGCCGGCATGCGGCGCGGCCGGCGTTCCACACGCCGCACCGTGAACACGCCCGGGTCATGCGCCAGGTCCAGCAGCAGCGCCTTCACGCGGCGCTGCCAGCGCTGGCCCAGTTCCGCCCAGTCGGCGGGCTGCGGCCTGCCCTGGGTGCAGCGCTCCAGCAACGCGTCCAGCACCTCGTCGGCCGGCGCCATCGACAGGTCGGCCGTGGCGTCCACCGCGTCGCCGGAATCGAGCCGCGTGTAGCGCAGGGACAGCGGCAGGTCCGGCGCCAGGCGCTGCAGGCCCACGCGCGAAAACCGGCCCCCCAGGCCCTTGAAGCCCGAACCGCCGGCGGCCCCCGTGAGCATCTGCACCACGGTGGCCACCACGCCGGTGCTGCCGGTGCGCGGGTCTTCGCGGAACTCCACCATCACCCCGCCCCGCTCGGGCGGCTCGTCGCCATACAGCAGGTGCAGTGACAGCCAGGTGAGCCAGTAGGCCGCCGCCACCGTGGGGCAGGAATGGCCGGTCAGGCGCACCGCGTCGGCATAGCTGTATTCCAGCAGGCCGCCGTCGGCGCAGCCCAGCGCCTCGGCCAGCGCGTCGTGCACGCGCAGGCGCGGCACGTCGTCGAAGAAGGTCGGCAATCGCATCCGGGCGATTGGGACAGGCCCCGCACCGGCCGGGCTTGACGCAGCGCAAGCAGGTGCCGCCCGTCATGAACCCCTGACACGGAAACGCAGCGGCCATGCGACTTTGTGCGGCAACGC
>CBIHPZ010000555.1:0-3411 GCA_966211865.1 uncultured Aquabacterium sp. | reverse complement strand
CCGCACGTGCACGTGGTGCAGAACCGCAACGTGTGGATGCACGTGTACGAACCCCTGGTGCGGCAGGACCCGCTGCTGCGGGCCACGCCCGGCCTGGCGCGCGGCTGGCGTTCAGTGGACCCGACGACCTGGGTCTTCACGCTGCGCCCGAACGTGGTCTTCCACGACGGCAGCCCGATGACCGCCGAGGACGTCAAGTTCTCCATCGACCGCGCCCGCAACATGGCCGGCGCCCGCACGCTGCGCACCTACCTGAAGGACATCGAGTCGGTGAACGTCGTCGACCCGATGACCATCCAGGTGAAGACCGCCGGCCCGAGCCCGGCGCTGCCCGACAACCTGAGCCTGGTGGTGGTGCTGCCGCGCTCGCTCGGCAAGGTGGAGGAAGACGGCTTTGCCCATGGCAAGGCCGCCATCGGCACCGGGCCCTACAAGTTCGGCGAATGGGTGCGCGGCCAGCGCGTGGTGCTGGTGCGCAACGACAAGTACTGGGGCGACCGCGAGCCCTGGGACAAGGTGAGCTTCGAGTTCATCCCGAAGGAGCCGGCGCGCGCCACCGCGCTGCTGACCGGCGCGGTGGACATCATCAACGGCGCTTCCGCCAGCGTGATCGAGGCGCTGAAGCGCAACCCGTCCATCGAGCAGGCGGCGACGACCTCGTACATGCTGAACTACCTGTTCCTGGACCAGCGCCCCACCACGCCGCTGGTCACCGATGCGGCTGGCAAGCCGCTGCCGCACAACCCGTTGACGAACCCGAAGGTGCGCCAGGCCATCAACCTGGCCATCGACCGCGAGGTGCTGGCGCGCAAGGTGATGAAGGGCGATTCCGAGCCCACGGCGCAGCTGGTGCCGGAGGGCTTCTTCGGCTACGACGCAGCGTTGAAGCCGGCGCGCGGTGACGCCGCGAAGGCGCGCGCGCTGCTGGCGGAAGCCGGTTTTCCGCAGGGCTTCCAGATGACCTTGTATTGCACCAATGACCGCTATCTGAATGACGCGAAGGTGTGCGAGGCCCTGGGCCAGATGCTGACGCAGGCCGGCATCAAGACCGCTGTACAGACCCAGCCCTACACCGTGGTGCTGGGCAAGGCGCAGGGCACCAAGCCCGACGTCAGCGACCTGAGCATCGGCATGATGGGCATCGGCGCCGTGTCGGGTGATTCGCTGCAGCCGATGATCGCCACGCTGGCCTCGTACAACCCCAAGGGCGGCGCCGGCCAGAACAACTATGGCCGCTACAGCAATGCCAAGCTGGACGCGCTGATCGCGCAGGCGAACAAGACCATCTCGCCGGTGGAGCGCGAGGCGCTGCAGAAGCAGGCCTCGCAACTGGCGGCGGAAGACCTCGGCATCATCCCGCTGCACCACCAGAAGGCCTCGTGGGCGTTCCGCAAAGGGCTGGGCATCGTCCCGCGGGCCGACAACTTCACCTTCGCGATGAGCATCCGCGAAGGCGGTGCCGCCGCCGCTGCGCCGGCTTCCAAGTAACGCGCGAGGTAAGCGGTGATCGACACCCTCATCCGGCGCATCGGCCAAAGCGCCGTCGTGGTGCTGGCCATGTCCCTGCTGGCCTTCGTCGGCATCCACCTGGTGGGCGACCCGGTGTACCTGCTGGTGGACCCGGCGGCCAGCGCGGCCGAGATCCAGGCGGCACGCCAGTCGCTGGGCCTGGACCGGCCCATCCACGAGCAATACCTGCGCTTCCTGGGCAGCGCGCTGACGGGCGACCTGGGCCGCTCGTTCGTGTTCAACCAGCCCGCACTCGGCCTGATCCTGGAGCGCCTGCCGGCCACGCTGGAACTGGCCTTCGTCTCGCTGCTGCTTTCGGCCGTTATCGGCATTCCGCTGGGGCTGGCCGTGGGCCTGCGTGACGGCGGCTGGCTCAAGCGCCTGGTCAGCGCCGGCTCCATCGCCGGCGTCACGGTGCCGGCCTTCTGGCTCAGCCTGCTGCTGATCCTGCTGTTCTCGGTGAACCTGGGCTGGCTGCCGTCCAGCGGCCGCGGGCCGGTGGGCACGCTGTTCGGCATCCACACCAGCCTCGCCAGCTGGCAGGGCCTGTCGCACCTGCTGCTGCCGGCGCTGACGCTGGCCTTCGCCAACACCGCCATCGTCATCCGCCTGACGGAGGCCGGCACGCGCGAGGTGGTGTCGCAGGAATACGTGCGCTTCGCCCGCGCCAAGGGCGTGGGCCCGCTGCGGCTGATGGCGCGCCACATCGCACCCAACGTGATGATTCCGGTGGTGACCGCGCTGGGCCTGGAATTCGGCCACCTCATCGCCTTCTCGGTCGTCACCGAGACGGTGTTCGCCTGGCCCGGCATGGGCAAGCTGATCATCGATTCCATCCTGCGCCTGGACCGGCCGGTGGTCGTCGCCTACCTGATGGTGACGCTGCTGATGTTCGTGCTGATCAACCTGGTCGTGGACCTTCTTTACGTGGTGCTGGACCCGCGCCTGCGCACCAAGGCCGCGGCCTGAAGCGGACATCGCAGCTCTTGAACGTGCCCCTCCCATGCCCCCTGCCCTCGCCATTGCCGTGAACCACGTGCCGCCCGCGCCGTCACCCGCGCGCCTGCTGCTCAAGCGCTACCTGGCCAGCCCCGTCGGCGCGGTGGCGCTGGGCCTCCTGGCCCTGCTCGCCCTGCTGGCCATCGCCGCGCCCTTGCTGGCGCCGCAGAACCCGTACGACCTGGCCACCGTCTCGGTGATGAACAGCGACCTGGTGCCCGGCAGCCGCAGCGAAGACGGCAAGCTCACCTTCCTGCTGGGCTCCGACGCCGCCGGCCGCGACATCCTGAGCGCCATCCTGTATGGCCTGCGCATCAGCATTGGCGTGGGCATGGCCAGCGCGCTGATCGCGCTGGTGGTGGGCACGGCGCTGGGCCTGGTGGCCGCTCATTTCGGCGGTCAGGTGGATGCGGCGCTGATGCGCATCGTCGACCTGCAGCTGAGCTTTCCCACCATCCTGGTGGCGCTGACCCTGCTGGCCACCCTGGGCCAGGGCGTGGACAAGACGCTGCTGGCGCTGGTGATCGTGCAGTGGGCCTATTACGCCCGCAACGTGCGCGGCACCGCGCTGGTGGAACGGCGCAAGGAATACGTGGAAGCGGCCATCGGCCAGGGGCTGCCGGCGCACCGCGTGATGTTCGTGCACATCCTGCCCAACTGCATGGCGCCCTTGCTGGTCACCGCCACCTTGCAGACGGCGCACGCCATCACGCTGGAGGCCACGATGAGCTTCCTGGGCATCGGCCTGCCGCCCACCGAGCCGTCATTGGGCCTGTTGATCGCCAATGGCTTCGAGTACCTGCTGTCCAACAAGTACTGGGTCAGCGTGTACCCCGGCATTGCGCTGGTGCTGCTGGTGGGCGCCATCAACCTGGTGGGCGACCGGCTGCGTGCGGTGCTCAA
>CBIHPZ010000554.1:0-3412 GCA_966211865.1 uncultured Aquabacterium sp. | reverse complement strand
TTCAGCACCTGGTCCAGGCCGCCGAAGACCGAGATCTTGTCGATCCGCTCGGCCACGCGCTCCAGCGTTTCCAGCTCCTTCAGCCGCAGGGCCACGGGGTTGTCCTCCATGACCTTGGCGGTGTTCAGCAGCGAACGCGTGGCCGCGGTTTCCTCGCGGCGGCGGATCACGTTGGCCTCGGCCGACTTGCCGGCTTCGACCACCTGGGCCAGGATGGTCTTCATCTCGCCCGGCAGCACGATGTCCTTCACGCCCACGCTGTCCAGCGCCAGGCCGTAGGCCGCGAGCCGGGTGCGCACCTGCGCGGTGACCACCTCGTCGATGATGGACTTGTTCTCCAGCAGTTCGTCCAGCGAACGCGTGCCCACGGCGGCGCGCAGGCCGAACTGCAGCTCGCGGTACAGGTGGTCCACCGGCTTGGCCAGCTGCGTGCAGGCGGCCAGCACGTCGGTGGTGCGCCAGGTGGCCGACAGGTTCAGCCGCAGCGCCACCTTGTCCTTGGTCAGGATTTCCTGGCCGCTCACTTCAAGCGCTTGCAGGCGCAGGTCCACCAGCTCCACCGCCACCTGGCGGTTGAACTTCCAGAACGCGTGCGGGCCGGGCGGCAGCAGGCGCTCGACCTTGCCATCGACCGACAGCACGCCGGCGCCGTGCTCGGGCACCTGCACCTGCAGCACGCCGGCCAGGCCCGCGACCGAACGCGGGCGCAGCTGCGTCTGAACCAGCCGTGCGGCCAGCGCCGGCGGCAGCTCGGCCGATTCGCGCAGGTCGATCACTTCGATGCGCATGTCGACCAGGCCCTTCCAGTACAGGCGCCGCGTGGCCGGCGGCAGCAGTTCCACCAGCACGCCGTTCTCGCTGCGCAGGCCAGCCTGGTGCTCGTTCAGTTCGACGCGCACGAAGTGCTGGTCCACCACCGCCGGCTCGGCCGCCATCAGGTACTCGGCCAGCGCGTGGTTGAAGGCGGGTTGCTCGAGCGCAAAGGTCTCGACCTTGAGCGCGTCGAAGCCGGCGAACAGCCGGTGCGTGCCCGGTTGCAGCACGCGCTCGAAATCGCCATTGCGCAGCAGCAGGCCGCGCTCGTTCTTCTTCACGGTGACACGCTTGAACATCATCGTCGTTCTCCTTGTCTTGAAGCGTGTGTTGCTCAGTTTGGAATGGGGTGCCGTTACAGCAGCGGCCGCGGATGACGGATGCCTGGACTTCGCTGCCGCGGTGCGCGTCACCCGCCTCCCTCCCAGGTCTCCCCGGAAGCAGGTTCGGCTGGCCGCGGCCTTGAAGCCCCGCTTGCCCGTCGCACGGGCGGCCGCCGCTGATGGGTTGATGGCTTCGCGCCTTGCGGCGATCAGCCACCGGCCCACGTCCGGCGGTGGTCTTTCGACCGGTTCTGGAATGGAGCGGGAGTCGAACCCGCGACAGACGACTGATCAGGTCGTTGCTCTACCCGACTGAGCTATCCAGTGGTGGACACCCGAGGCTCGAACTCGGCAGCTTGCGCTGTGACCTTCAATGCCCTGGCATCAACTGCTTCCAGCGGCGCGGCATGTGCGGCACCGACGGATTTCTCCGGGTGCCGCACACCGGCGGGGCTTTGGAACCCCGGCCTGTGAGCGTTCGCCTTTCACAGCCGATTCGTTGGCGCCCGAGCTTTTCTTCAGCTCAGGCGCGATCCCTTCGGCAGCCGCGCTGCCAGCCATTCATGCACGTCCGCGCGGATGTTCCTGCCTTCCAGCAGGAAGTCCTCGAAGCGGCTCGGCACGTACGGCAGGTACAAGAGCGGCATGCGCGCCTCTTCCGGCGTGCGGTCGGCCTTGCGGCCGTTGCATGGGCCGCAGGCGGTGACCAGGTTCATCCAGGTCCAGCCGCCACCGCGCGATTGCGGCAGCACGTGCTCGCACTGCAGCTCGCGTTCGTGGAAGCGCTGGCCGCAGTAGGCGCAGGTGCAGCGGTCGCGGCGGAAAAGCTTCAGCTTGGCCACCGAAGGCGTCACCTCGAACAGGTTGATGCGCGGCGCGCCGCGCAGCGCCACGATGGGCGGCACCTCGATCAGCGACTGGCGGCCGGTGACAGCGTTCCAGCCGCCGCGCAGCACGGCCAGCGGTGCGTCACCGTCGGTCCACGCGATGCTGCCGTTGGCGTGGTGCACGGCCGCCTGTTCCAGCGTGATCCAGCGCTGCGGCGTGCCCTGGATGTCGAGCTGCAGGACATGCTGGTGCATGATCGATCTCCATGTGGTTTAGGTGTTATGGACTGCGCATGCGCTGAGGGGTGACCGGTCGGAATCGAACCGACACCAGCGGGATCACAACCTGCGGCTCTGCCATTGAGCTACGGCCACACCTCAGCACACGTACGAACGAGGAAAAGAACAAGGCCCGGAATCCTGCGCGGATGCCGGGCCTCGACAAGAGTTCGAGGTGGTGAAGGCGCGCGCTTCAGGCGCCTCCCCGTCCCGGATGCCGTTGATGCTCTCCAGTTTTCCGCGAACAGCCGCTCGCGCCGGGCAAGGCCCGGACGTCAAGGAAGCGCTGGCTGTTCATCGTGAGGGCTCGTCGGTCTGTGGTTTCGTGGACCGCTGCGGCACGTGGGCTGCAGCGAGGAGGCGGACTGTAAAGACTCTTCACATCGCGGTCAAGCGTTGCCGCGACGGCGCGAAACCCCTGAGTCACGGGGTGTGACGGTGTGCGCGCGTCTTTTGAAAGTTACCGACCCAGCTCGATCGTTCGTGCCGGCCGCTGCAGCGTGGCCTTGCGTTGGCCGCGTGGGCCGGCCAGCTGCACGTCGATTCGGGTGGCGCGTGGAAACACCTCGAGCAGCGTGGTCTGCAGTGCGCGCAGCTGGGCCGGCTGGCTGCAGCGGAAGCTGTAGTTCGCGTCAATGTCTGCATGTTCCTGGGCCGGCGCAGCCGTTGCGCCGGGCGCCAGCAGGCCGGCGTCCAGCCCCACCGGCTGGGCCGCGCAGCGTGCCGCGGCGTCGGGCGTGAACAGCGCTGCGGCATCGCGCAGGCGGGCCAGTGCCGCGGCGGCGCTGCGCCGTTCAGCGTCCGTGCGCGGCGCACGCTCGAAGCCCACCAGGCTGTCCAGCGGCGCCTCCAGCGCGATGCTCAGCTGTTCGCCGTCGATCGCGATGGCGAGCCGCAGGCGGCCGTGTTCATGCGCATGCTGGGCGGCGGCGCCCACCGGGACGGCGAGCAACGCGAGCAGGATGGGGGTGAGGCGCGCAACGGACTTGATCATCGTGAGAACTCCTGGAGGCGACATTGTCGTGGGCCGGTGCGCGGCGGCATGTCAGTTTGCTGGAAGTCAAATTCCAGTAAACTGGATGACATGGACATCAACACCCGCATCGCCCGCCGCGTGCGCCAGCTGCGCGACACGGCCGGTTTTTCGCTGGAGGCACTGGCCGAGCGCTC
>CBIHPZ010000553.1:0-3428 GCA_966211865.1 uncultured Aquabacterium sp. | reverse complement strand
ATGCAGGCCACCGGCTTCTCGGTGGACACCAGCAGCGCGCAGGCCTTGCCGATGCGCAGCTGGGCGATGTATTCGCCCACCGTCAGCCGGGTGTGGCGCTTGAAGAGCCGGTGCAGGCCCGAGACGCTGATGGCCGCCAGGTCGGCCAATGCGGGAATCGAGATCTCGCTCTGGTAGTGCTTGTGGATGAACTCCAGCGTGCGGTCGATGCGCGGGCGGTCGACGACGCGGATGGGGTCGTTCTCGGGCCGCGGGGCGCACAGCAGGCGGTAGTCGGTGTCCTCGGCCAGGATGGCCAGCACCTCGATGAAGCGCACCAGCCGCCCGGCGGGCGAGAGCGTGCGCATGGTGTCGATGCGCGCCCGCGCGGCCTGCGCCGTGGCCGGCGAAAAGACGATGCCGCGGTTCGACGCCGACAGCAGCGCCTTCACCGGGCGCAGCTCGGTCAGCGTGTCGATCACCGTGTGCAGCCATTCGGGCCGGATCCAGAACACATGCGCCAGGTGTGGCTGCGCGGGGTCGATGCGTTCCTGCGACATCCAGGTGTGCGGCAGGTTCGAACCCAGCAGCGCCAGGTCGCAATCGCCATAGGCCTCGATCGAATCGCCCACGTAGCGCTGGCCGCGGCTGTTGACGGTGAGCGTCAACTCGAATTCGAGGTGGTAATGCCAATTGAACGGAATGCACTCGTCCAATCGGCGGTAGAAATAGGTCCAGTTGGAGCCTTCGGGGACCAGCAGGCTTTCCAGCAGCGCGTTCATCGCTCTTGCCTCACGCTCTTGGCGCCACCCAACGACCAGGCGGCTCGGTGGACCAGACTGTGAACCGATTCCCGCGGGCTGTGCGCGGCAGATCGTGAAGTGGATCGCAGCCTATCTTTTCTTGCCACGATCGTATCAGTCGACGCCATTTGCGCGGCTGTCGGCGGCCTGGGGCGAACCCGATACTGAATTCACACGGGCCTTTGCCCGGGTGTCGTTGGAGGGTTCGAATGCAAGCAGCACGCTGGGTGCGGCGGGGCGTGGCCGCCGCCGCGTGGGTGGCCGGCGCGGTGGTGGCGCCAGCGCCCGCCGCGGCGCAGCCGGTGGTCACGCTGAAGCTCGAGAGCTGGCGCTACGACGACCTGCCGGCCTGGCGCGACACACTGATTCCCGCCTTCGAGAAGACGAATCCAGGCATCCGCGTGGTCTTTGCCCCCACGCCGCCGGCGGACTACGACAGTGCGCTGGACACCCGCCTGCAGCGCGGCAGCGCCGGCGACCTCATCACCTGCCGGCCTTTCGACACCTCGCTGCGCCTGCACCGCGCGGGCCACCTGCCCGACCTGAAGGACCTGCCCGGCCTGCAGCATTTCCCGCCGCTGGCGCGGCTGGCCTGGAGCACCGACGACGGTGCCGCCACCTACTGCGTGCCGATCGCGTCGGTGATCCACGGCTTCATCTACAACGCCGACGCCTTCCAGGCCCTGAACATCGTGCCGCCGCAGACCTGGGACCAGTTCTTCGCCGCGCTGCAGCGCATCAAGGCCGATGGCCGCTGGATCCCGCTGATCATGGGCACCAAGGACGGCTGGGAAGGCGCCACCATGGGCTACCAGAACATCGGCCCCACCTTTTACGGCGGCGAAGAGGGCCGCCGCGCGCTGCTGGCCGGTGCCGCCAAGCTGACCGATGCGCGCTGGGTGGAACCCTGGCGCGTGCTCGCCAAATGGCGCCCGTATCTCGGCGAAGGCTTCGAGGCGCAGACCTACCCCGACAGCCAGAACCTCTTCGCGCTGGGCCTGGGCGCGGTGTACCCGGCCGGCTCGTGGGAGGTGGCGGATTTCGAGAAGCAGGCGGCCTTCAAGCTGGGCGTGTTCAAGCCGCCGCGCGCCGCGCCGGGCGACCGCTGCCAGGTCACCGACCACCCCGACCTGGGCCTGGGATTGAATGCGAAATCGCCCCACGCGAAAGAAGCGCGCCGATTCCTGGAATGGGTGGCTTCGCCCGCATTCGCCGCGCTGTATGCCAATGCCTTGCCCGGCTTCTTCAGCCTGAACGCGCAGGCGCCGGCGCAGGTGGCCAGCCCGCTGGCGCGCAGCTTCGCGGCCTGGCGCAGCGAATGCGCCACCACCATCCGGCCCACCTACCAGTGGCTGATGCGCGGCACGCCCAACCTGGAGAACGAGTTCTGGCGCGCCAGCGCGGCGGTGATCGAAGGCAGCTGGACACCGGAGGCGGCGGCGCTGCATTTGCAAGGCGTGCTGCAGCGGACCTACACGCCGCGGCGACCCTGAATCGGCCATTCAAGCGGCCCCCCGGTTAAGCGGCCGTTGAGGCACGTCCCCACCACGAATCCCCCAGCGCGAATCGCCGCGCGAATCCCACAGGAGCGACAGTGATGCAAAGGCGTGGCTTTATCGGCGGCCTGGCGGCGGCGTGCAGCGGCGCGGCCGGGGCCGCACCGCGTGACCCAGGTGCGCCGGTAGCGCTTGCCGCAGCGCCGGGCGCGACGTCACCGGGCGCGCTGGTGCTCGGCCAATCCGCCGCGCTCAGCGGCCCGGCGGCGGCGCTGGGCCAGCAGTTCAAGCAGGGCGCCGAGCTGTTCTTCGAGCGCTGGAATGCCGCCGGCGGGCTCAATGGCCGCCCGCTGCTGCTGCGCAGCCTGGACGATGGCCTGGACCCGCAGCGCTGCGTGGCCAACACGCGGCAACTGCTGGACGAGGGCGTGCTGGCGCTGTTCGGCTACGTCGGCAGCGCCACCAGCCGCGCGGCCCTGCCGCTGTGTACCGCGGCGCAGCGCGTCTTCTTCGCGCCCTTCACGGGGTCTGAAGCGCTGCGCATCCCCTTCAACCCGCTGGCCTTCCACCTGCGCGCGTCCTACGTCGAGGAAACCCGGGCCATCGTGCGCCACCTCACGTCGGTGGGCATCAAGCGCATCGGCGTGTTCTGCCAGAACGATGCCGACGGCAAGGCCGGCCTGCTGGGCGTGGCCCGCGCCCTGAAGCTGCAGTACCAGTCGCCCGCGGGCCTCGCCTTTGCCGAGCCGAATGCCGAAGACGTGGAGGCGCCGGTGCGCACCGTGCTGGCCGGCCGGCCCGACGCCATCGTGCAGATCAGCACCTACCGTGGCAGCGCGGCCTTCATCCGCGCGGCGCGGCGGGCCGGTTTCAGCGGCAGCTTCTACAACACCTCCTTCGCCAATGCGCAGGCCCTGGCACGCGAACTGGGCCCGGCCGCGCAAGGCGTGGTGGTGAGCCAGGTGATGCCGTTTCCCTTCGCGCCCAAGACCCGCCTGGCCGGCGAATACCTGGCCGCTGGCCGCGCTGCGCAGGGCGACCGCTTCGAGCCCGGCTACGGCAGCATCGAAGGCTACGTGGCGGCCAAGACCTTCGCCGAGGGCCTGCGCCGGTCGCGTGGCGTGGACACGCCGGGCCTCGTGGCTGGGCT
>CBIHPZ010000552.1:0-3431 GCA_966211865.1 uncultured Aquabacterium sp. | reverse complement strand
TATGCCTGGGGTGTGCGCCGCCTGCGCGTGGATGCCGACGCCCTGGCCAGTGGCGTGCTGCGCTTCCATGAACTGCAGCTGCTGCTGCCGGACGGCGAGCTGTTCTCGGCCCCCCAGGACGACGAGCTTCCCGAGCCCATTTCGCTGTCGGGCATCGGCACCGGCGTGGTGGAAATGGTGTTCCACGCCGCGCTGGCCCCCATGCGCATGCACGGCGTGAACTTCACCGGCCTGACGATGAATGGAAGCGGCCCCGCGGCGGCCGACGGCGCCCTGCGCTACGCCCAGCGCAACCAGGCGGCCGGCGACTGGTTCACGTCGGCCGCCGAAGCCGAAATCAGCACCCTGCGGCGCTGCCTTCGCGTGCTGCCCGACGACGAGCCGCGCGACCACCTGGTGCACCTGCCGCTGCTGCGGCTGCGCCGCAATGCCACCGGCACCTGGGAACTGGACGGCCGCTACGTCGCGCCGTCCACCACCATCGGCGCGTCGCCCACGCTGCTGGCCATGCTGCGCCGCCTGCTCGACGTGCTGCAGGCCAAGGTGGACGCGCTGTACGGCTTCCACCGCGAGCCCTCGCGCCACGTGATCGAGTTCCGCTCGGGCGACATCGCGTCCTTCTGGCTGCTGCACACCGCCAGCTCGGCGTTTGCGCGGCTGTCGCACTACCTGCACCACCCCGCCCTGCACCCCGAGCGGCTGTACGAGGGCATGCTGGAACTGGCCGGCGCGCTGCTCACGTTCTCGAAGAGCCACACGCTGGCCGATCTTCCGCCCTACGACCACCTGCAGCCCGCATTGGCATTCGGCCGGCTCGACTTCATCATTCGCGAGCTGCTGGAAACCGTGATCTCCACGCGCTGTTTCGCCATCGCGCTGGAAGAGACCAAGCCGTCGTTCCACCTGGCGCGCCTGGACTCGCAGAAGATCAGCGCCAGCACCAGCTTCTTCCTGTGCGTGCAGGCGGCCATGCCGCTCATCGAGCTGGTGGAAGTGGTGCCCCCGCGCTTCAAGGTGGGCGCACCGGACGACGTGGACAAGCTGGTGCTGTCGGCCACCGCCGGTGTCCGGTTGGCCCACGTGCCGCAGGTGCCGGCGGCCATCCCGGTGCGCCCGGCGGCCGCTTACTTTGCGGTCGAGGCGCGCGGCCCGCTCTATGAACGCATGCTGCAGGCGCAGACCTTCACCGTGTACGCCCCCGCCGGCATGCCCGAGCTGAAGCTCGAACTCTTCGCGCTGAACAACTGACACGACTGCTGACACGACTTCACGCCATGGCCAAAGTCCCCGCCCTGCCCAGCCTGTTCGGCTCCAGCGACCCGGCGCACCAGCAGCCCGCGGCCGAGCTGCTGCGCGACCCCGCGCGCGATGCGCACAGCCTGCTCGACCTGCTGTACGACGGCTGCTACATGATCTTCCTGCTGCGCAATGGCCAGGGCCCGACGGACTCCGCCGCATTCCGCGAACGCGTGCGCGCCTTCCTGCTGGGTTTCGAACGCGGCGCCCAGCGCCTGCACATCGAGGCCGACAACATCTACCTCGCCAAGTTCGCGTTCTGCGCCCTGGTCGACGAGGTCATCCTGATCTCCGATTTCCGAATCCGCGACGAATGGGAGCGCCGGCCGCTGCAGCTCGAATTCTTCGGCGAGCAGTTGGCCGGCGAACGCTTCTTCGAATACCTGGACCAATTGCGCCAGGGCGGTGCGCCCAAGGTGCAGGTGCTGGAGGTGTTCCACATGTGCCTGCTGCTGGGTTTCCAGGGCCGCTACCTGATCGAAGGCGGTGAGAAGCTGGCCTACCTGACCGCGCGCCTGGGTGAAGAAATCGCCCACCTGCGCGGGCGCCGCGCCGCGTTCGCGCCGCATGGGGAAGCACCGGACCGCGTGGCGCATCAACTGAAGCGCGAGATTCCGCTGTGGGTGCTGTGCTCGGTCTTCGCACTGGTGGGCGCGCTGGCCTTCGTCGGGCTGAAGTGGACGCTGTCGCGGCAGACCTACCAGGACCTGGCGGCGTACCAAGGCGTGGTGAAGGTCGTGCCGCAGGCGGCGAATGTGACGATCACGTTGCCCTGAGCGGCAATCCATTCTTCAGGGGATTCACCGGCGGCAGGACCAACACGAAACCGGAATCCGGGTGTAATAGTTCGCCAACCAAGCAGCCCCCCGGCGGGGCGCAGTCATATTCAGTACGATGCAAACTTTGCAATTCGATGGAGCGCGAAAGCATGAGTTGGAACATCAGTGAGTCAGGCTGGATCACCGACAATCCAAGCATAAAGCTCATGCCCCGGCCGAACATTGAACACGGCGCGCTGACCCGCATCACGGGAATCATCGTGCATCAGACCGACAGCGACAGCGCCCAACAAACCTTGAACAGCTACAGGAATCAGAATGCCAATGGCGCACATTTCTTGATCGACCGCGATGGGACGATCTACCAAGTGGCGTCCCTCAAACGCAAGACTTGGCATGTCGGCAAGCTTCGCTCCAAATGCCTCGCATTGCACAGTTGTTCGCCAGCCGAGCTGAGGGAACTCAAGGACGCGAAGGAAAGGCCGACTGCCGTTAACCGCATCGAGATGCGCAAGTCGGTTCCGCTCCGCTATCCCTCCAACGAGGACTCAATCGGCATCGAGATCGTCGGAAGATGTGATTTGCCGGCGGCGCTCGACAAGCCTGGCTTGACGGCCGATGCGCGCAATAGACTGCGGGCCGATTTCGGCGTCTTTGAAGAAGTCACACCGATTCAGAATAGGGCACTTCAATATTTGGTCGCCAACCTGTCGGAGGCATTGAGCATTCCCGATGAGGTCTATCCACACTCGACCGTATCGCGGAAGAACATCACGGAAGCGGTCACCGCCAAATGGCGCTGACGATAGCGCCGGCCGCATCTCTGCTGGCGCTTGCCGCCTTGTCAGCGTCGGCGCATGCGGACGACGACAAGCCGGCGCGGTATAGGCTCACCGCGGTGACAAAAGTGATCATCACCGCCGCTTCCGCGAAGAGAGACATGGGCACCGCGGCCACCGCGCAGGTGCCCGATGAAGACTGCAGCGATTTCGTGATCACGCCGAAGAGGGTGAAGGAGTTCTTCCGCCACGCCCAGAACGTTTCGTACAGGGTGTACACGCACGAACTGGAATGGTCGAAGTGCTACGCGGAAGGCAAGGTGACGTTCGCCAACAGGGACGTCGGCGAATGGACGATTTCTCGCTTTGGCAAGGGATCCTTGCTGGTGAGACGCGGCAAGGATGGTTCGCACGAGCAGTCGGTCTTGCTGTATTGCCGGCAGTGCGAGGAGCGCTGGTAGCTTGCCAGTCCGTGACGTCGGCTCGTGAGCCGAGTTCTGTTGACGGCCATGTAAACCCGCGCACAAACGGCGGTGGGAGTTCGCGTAGAACATCACCTCTGGCCGAGGCTGAACTC
>CBIHPZ010000551.1:0-3441 GCA_966211865.1 uncultured Aquabacterium sp. | reverse complement strand
ACGATCGCCAGCGCCAGGTTCTTCTTCTCGACGATCTCTTCCCACAGCTTGTAGGGCGTGATCTTGTCGATGATCACGAAGCTGAGCCACAGCACCGCCACGCCGATGAAGGCGTAGAGGATGGACCCGAGCACGATGCCGGGCTTGAGCCATTCGAATCCCATGGTCACTGCTCCTGTGTGTTATTGACGCGGCCGTTGATGGCGATGCTCCGGGCGCTACTTGTGCCCGCCGCCGCCCGAGCTGAAGCCACCGAACGAGCCACCGCTGGAACGGAAGCCGCCGCCGCTGGACCGGTTGCTGCGCAGGCACTGCTGGTACTCCGCACTCGCTTCGCCGAAGGTCTGCTTCAGCGGCTGGCAGTCGTTCTGGTCGTCGCTGCAGCTGCTGATGATGGCGATCAGCACCACCGCGACGATCAGCACGATGAGCCAGGTCTTGACGCCGCTCTTGGCGCCGCTGAAGGCGGTGGCGTCGCGCTTCATCGCCATCGCCTCGGTGGTGCCGAGGCCGAAGGCCTTGGCCACCGCATCGGAATCCAGCGCGCCGCCGGCCGACCAGGTCACCTCGTTGCCGGCCTGCTCGCGGTTCAGGCGCAGGTCGCCGGCGGCGTAGTCGGTGTTGCGGGTCTTCTCGCCCTTCTTCAGCCGCCAGTAGAACTCGCCCAGCACGTGGGTGACCGCGCCGGTGTAGCTGTAGAGCTGCTGGTAGGTCTTGCCGCGAAACTCCGCGCGCTGGTCGCGGACCTTGGGCACGCCGGTGATCGGGTTGGCATAACTCCAACCGTCCTCGGCATCGACGAGGAAGCCAAAACCCTCGGTGCGGTTGTACAGCAGGTACTCGCGCCAGGTGGCCTGGTCTTCGCCGGCCTCCACGTCGACCTCGATGCGCTCGACATACCCCACCACCTGCCACGGCAGCGCCGGCGTGCCCTTGGGTCCCAGCGCGATGCTGCCGGTGCGGCCCAGCGGGATCAGCGGCGGCAGGCCCGGGTTGTCCTGCTTGTAGTGCGCCAGGTCGGCGCCCGCGCCCTTGGAAATGTCGACCACCGCCTGGCACTGGCCGCAGACGATGGACTGGGTGGTGTCGAGCTTGGGCTCCAGCGCCGCGCCGCAGCTGGGGCATTCCAGCGCCTTGCCGCGCAGCGTCTTCTCGCTCTCGCCCTTCAGGCCCGTCATTGCCAGGTCTACCAGGCGAACGGAGCGGCCAATCGACCAGCTGGGCTGCGCCGGGTCGCGCCAGTCCAGCGTGCCGACCTGCTCGTTCTGGTTGCGCAGGTCCGCGACGACGAACTCGGGCGCGTCCAGCTTCGGCGGCTGCGGCAGCTCGCCCTCGGCCGCGATCAGCTTGGCGCGCTGGACGGAAGCGACGTCCCAGATGATGCCGCCCACCGCGCGGCGCTGGCCCGGGTACAGCTCGCCGGGCTCGGGCACCGGGCCGCTGAGCGGCACGTCCACGCCCATCACGTAGGCGCCGTTGTCCTCCGACAGCCAGGCGCTGCGCAGCCCCTGCGCGCCGCCGTCGAACAGCACGTGCCACTCGTTCCAGCTGCCGCCTTCGTAGCCCAGCTGCTGGCGGCCGACCACGGTGAACGCGGCGCCCTGGTACTTGCCGGCGGCGCCCAGCTGCAGCGGCGAGTGGTCGTCGAAGAGCTCCGCGCTCTGGCCGATGCGGCGCAGCGCCTCGCCCTCGCGCAGCAGCGTGGAGCGGCAGAAGCTGCAGACCGCGCTGGCGGAGGCCGCGGAGGCGAACTCGACCGGCGCGCCGCAGTTCGGGCACGCCGCGCGCCAGACGCGCTGTGAGCCGGTGGCCACGCGCGCTTAGCGCTGGGTCGAGGGGAAGTTCATCGGGTGAGCAGTCCTCACACGAGCTTCTTGAGCAATTCCGCCTTCTTGGCGTTGAACTCGTCGTCGGTCAGGATGCCCTTGGCCTTGAGATCGGCCAGCTTCTCCAGCGTGGCCATCACCTCGTCCGGGCGGATCGCCGCGGGCGCAGGCGCCGCGGCGGCTTGCGCCGGCTGGCTCTGCTGCAGGCCGGCCGACAGGTTCTGCGCCATCACCTGACCCAGCGCCACGCCGGCGCCCAGGCCCATCGCATCGCCCGCCATCCCTCCGCCATGGCCCGCACCTTCGGCGAACTTCGGGATCGCCTGGGCCGTCTGGTACTGCATGAACTTGCCCATGTCGTTGCCGACCATGCCCATGCCGATCTTCTGGTCGAGGATCTTCTGCAGCTCCTCGGGCAGCGAGACGTTCTGCACCGTCACGCCTTCCAGCTTCAGGCCGATGGCCTCGAAGCTGGGCGCGGTGGCCGCATGCAGCTGCTTCGCGAACTCGATCTGGTTGGCCGCCAGGTCCAGGAAGGCGATGCCGCTTTGCGCCACCGCGTCGCTGATGTGCTGCAGCATCAGCCCGCGCAGCTGGCCGTCGAGGTCGGCCACGGTGTAGGTGTCGCGCGTGCCGGAGATCTCGGTGTGGAACTTCTTCGGGTCGACGACGCGGTAGGCGTAGTTGCCGAAGGCGCGCAGGCGCACGGCGCCGAAGTCCTTGTCGCGGATGGTCACCGGCTGCTGGGTGCCCCAGCGCTGGTCGATCTGCTGGCGGGTGCTGAAGAAGTAGAGGTCGCTCTTGAACGGGCTCTCGAACAGCTTGTCCCAGTTCTTCAGGTACGTGAGGACCGGCAGCGTCTGCGTCGTCAGCTTGTACATGCCGGGGCCGAACACGTCGGCCACCTTGCCTTCGTTGACGAAGACGGCCATCTGGCTTTCGCGCACGGTGAGCGAGGCGCCGTACTGGATTTCGTTCTGCGCCATCGGGAAGCGCCACGCGATCACGCCGTCCTGGCTTTCGGTCCATTCGAGGATGTCGATGAACTGTTTCTTGATGAAGTCCATCAGGCCCATGCTGCGCTCCTTCGCGTCGATACACCGGTGGGTTCAAGGTGCCGGCGAATAATACGTTTGCTTGAACCGCGGCGGAGCCCACGCGGCCCGCTTCCACTCCCGCCTTCGTGGGCGCGCTCGCTCCCGTGAAGGCGGCTCGGCCGGAGATTTCCCATGCCCCCCAGCCTGAACATCGCCGTCGTCGGCGCCGGACCCGTCGGCCTGGCCCTGGCCCTGCAGGCGGCGCAGTTGCTGCCTGGCGCACGCATCAGCCTCTTCGACGCCCGCCCGGCGGACAAGGACATCGCCGCCGACCCGCGCACCCTGGCGCTGGCCATCGGCAGCATCCAGCTGCTGCAGCGCCTGGGCACCTGGCCGGCCGCGCTGGCGCAGCCGATCACCGAGGTGCATGTGTCGCAGGCGCCGCCGTCACTGCAGATCGGCGGCTTCGGCCTCCCCGGCCGCGAGGCCGCGGTGCGCCTGAACGCGCTGGACGAAGGCGTGCCGATGCTGGGCGCCGTGCTGTCCTACGGCCAGCTGGTGGCGCCGCTGCAGGCCGC
>CBIHPZ010000550.1:0-3448 GCA_966211865.1 uncultured Aquabacterium sp. | reverse complement strand
GCAAGTTCGTGTTCTCGGCCAGCGAGGCCTTCTGGGTCGAGAACGGCCGCATCCAATACCCCGTGAAGGGAGCGACCATCATCGGCAACGGGCCGGATTCACTGACCCGCGTGAAGATGATCGGCAACGACCTGGAGCTGGACACCGGTGTCGGCGTGTGCGGCAAGGAAGGCCAGAGCGTGCCGGTGGGCGTGGGCCAACCGACGCTGCGCATCGACGGGTTGACCGTGGGCGGCACGGCCTAACGGTCAAATGACGTGACGACAGGCCGCCCTCGGGCGGCCTTTGTCCTTCAGACGAAGCCGATGTTCCGCTTCGTGAAGTTGCCGATGTTGGGCACCACTGTCGCCAGCTCGCTGTCCGGCACGCCGAACCAGGTGGCCAGGGTCGCACCGAACTGGTCGACCGCGGTGCTCGGCAGCAGCCGGCCCTGGCCCACGTCGTCCGGGCCGTTCACCGCGGTGGCCGGCGCCGTGCCGTAGAAGGCCTTGCCCTTCACCGCGCCGCCCAGCACCAGGTGGTGGCTGCCCCAGCCGTGGTCGGAGCCGTCGCCATTGCTGCTGAGCGTGCGGCCGAAGTCCGAGGCGCTGAAGGCCGTCACCTGCGACGCCACGCCCAGTTCCACCGTGGCGTCGTAGAAGGCCTTCATCGCATCGGCCACCTGCGTCAGCAGGCCCGGGTGGTTGTCCAGCAGGTTGTCGTGCAGGTCGAAGCCGCCCAATGAGACGAAGAACACCTGGCGCTTGACGCCGAAGCCGGCGCGCGCGGCGATCATGCGCGCCACCATCTTCAGCTGGCCACCCAGCGTGGTGCCGGGAAAGGCCGTGGACAGGTCCGGCAGGCCGGCCAGCGCGGCGCTGACCTGCGCCTCGGCATCGATGGACCGCCGTGTGACACGGCTGTATTCATCGGCGAACAGGTGGGCCTGCGTGCCGGTGATCAGCGTGCGCAGCGCCGCCTGCGCGGCGGACGACCCGAACAGCGCCTTCTGCAGGCCCTTGATCGCCACCGCGCCGCTGCTGCTCAGCTGGTACTGCACCGCCGTCTTCCCGGCCAGGAACACCGCGTTGCCGGTGACCGAGGTGCAGGTGAACACGCTGCCGCCATTGCCCGACAGCATCAGGTCGCCGATGCGCCCGCCCCAGCCGCTGGTGGCGCCTTCGGCCAGGTCCGACTGCCAGGTGGACTGCTGGTCGTTGTGCGACATCAGCTTGGCCGGCAGCGGCACCGACTTGGCGGTGTACTGCGCCAGCGTGGTCGGCACCACCAGCGGCCCGACGTTGAGTTGCACGGCCAGCTTGCCGGCGTCCCACGCCGTCTTCAGCGGCGCCAGCTGCGGCGCCAGCGCGTACTGCAGGCCATCGGGCAGCGCGGTGCCCGGCGCCAGCGTGGTGGCCGCGAGTGCCGACTGCGCGGTGGCCAACGTGCCGCGGATGGCCGCGTACTTTGCGTAATTGGACGCGTCCACCGGCACCAGCGTGTTGCCGTGGTCGTTGCCGCCGTAGAGGAAGACGCAGACCAGCGCCCTGTAGTCGCTGCTGTCGCTGGTGGCGGCAGCGGCGTCCGCCATCAGCGACAGGTTGAATGCCCAGGGGGCGGCGGTGCCGGCAAGGCCGGTCAGCGCGGCGCGGCGCAGCAGCGCGCGGCGCGCGAGGTCGACGGTGCGGACGGCGTGGATCGGGTTCGTCATGGCGGCGTCTCCTCAGCGCTGCACGAGGTAGTCGGGCGAGGCCATCACCAGCATCACCGCGGCCTGCACCCGTTTGGTCTTGTCGCTGTCGTTGCTGCCGGCCATGCCGGCCACCGTCGTCACGATGAGGCTGCGCGTGGCCTCGCTGAGCTGGCCGGCGCACAGCAGGCGGTTCAGGCGGTCCACCAACGCGGCGGCGTCGCCGGCCAGCGCCAGCTCGGCGGCGTAGTTCGGCCTCACGTCGCTGTGGCCGCTCCCTATGGCCGTCATCATGTAGTTCAGGTAGCCGGCCACGCTGGACTCGTTGGTGATCTGGAATTCGGGGGCCACGAGGCTGCCGGCAGCGATCGGCGTGTTGGGCGGCACGTAGCCCGGACGGAAGTAGTTGAAGACCGAGGCCGAGCGCTGCGGGCTCTGCCCCAGGCGCGTCGCGGGGTCGCTGGTGTTGCCCACGACCCAGTCGCCGCTGAGCGAGCTGGCGTTGAACACCCGCGCCCACTGGATGAAGCGCAGCATCGGCTCGCGCAGCTTGCCGAACTGCGGGTCGGCGAGCTTCGCGTCGCTGCGCGCCTCGGTGTCGAGCAGCACGGCGCGCAGCACCGCCTTCAGGTCGCCGCGCACGCCTTGGCCGTTGTTGTTGAAGGCCGCGGCGACGCGTCCCACGTAGCCCGCACTCGGGTTGCTGGTGACCAGGCGCTGGATCAGCTGCCGTCCGATGAAGGGACCGACGTTGGCGTGGTTGGCCAGCGTGTTCATCGCGGTGGTGAGTGCCGCTGTGCCCTCGGTGTTGGCCGGCACGGTCACGCCCAGGAAGGTGGCCGCCAGGGGCGAGTGCTGCCGGCTGTTCATCACCATCGGCCGGCGCAGGAATTCCGGACCCGTGTCACCGGTGCGTGGCGTGTCGTTCTTCCAGCCGGTGAAGACACGCGCCAGGTTGGTCACCGTGTCCTGCGTATAGGTCTCGATCGGCTGGCCCGCGGCGCTCAGGCGCAGGCTGCCGTCGGTGTTCAGCTCGTAGAGGCCGATGGTGAAAAGCTGCATCACCTCCCGGGCGTAGTTCTCGTCGGGCTGCCGGCCGGTGGCGGCGTCTTCCTTCTGGTTGCCGGCGGTGTTGAGGTAATTGCCCATCGCCGGGTTCAGGGTCACCTGCTCCAGCAAGGTTCGATAACTTCCGAAAGCGTTGGCCGCCAGCAGGTCCCAATAGCCCGCCAGCTTGAACTGCTTGTAGGGCCCGGTGATGCCGTCGAAGCCGACGACGAAGATCTCCGACAGCGCCAGGGCCACGCGCTGGCGCAGGCTGTCGGTGGCGGTGATCAGCCGCTGCCACACCTGCGAATCGACACCGATGGCGACCGAAGCCGCGTCTGGATTGAGATGGATGCCCTTGGACACCAGCCAGTCCCAGTTGCCGGCCGAGGCCGGTTTCGCGAACTCCTCGTTCAGCCAGGCCTCGTAGCCCAGGGCGCGCACGCGGGCGATCTCGGCGTCGCTGGGCGCCAGCGTGGCCTGGGCCAGGAAGCGCGCGGCCTGCGCGTCGGTGAATGCATAGCGTGTGGCGTAGACCAGCGGCGCGAAGTCGGCCATGGCGCCGGCGCGGAGCAGCACGCCGCCCGAGGCCGGCCCCAGCAGGTAGACATCCGTGCCGCTGACGCCGACGTAATTGCCAGTGGCCGGGTAGTAGCGGTAGACGAAAGGCGGGGACTGCAGGTCGGCCTGGTGTCCGGGGAAGAGCTCGGGGTACTGGCGCTCGGCCCAGTC
>CBIHPZ010000549.1:0-3451 GCA_966211865.1 uncultured Aquabacterium sp. | reverse complement strand
CCACCCGTCCAGCGGAAGCCGCGCATCGGCACGTTCTCGATGCCGTCGAAGCCGGGCTCGATCTCGCGCAGCGCGTCGCGGATGGTGCTGACGTGCTTGCGCACGTTGTCGCGGTTGCGGCCGCTCTTCACCACGTTGAAGAGCTCGTCGTAGCTCACCACCTCGCCGCGGCGCGCCAGCAGGGTGGCGAGGATGCGCTGCGCGGTCAGCGGCAGGTTCAGCCGCTGGCCGCGCCACAGCGGGGCGCCTTGTCGCAGCGGGTCGATCGAGAGCTCGTCGTCGGGCTTCGCAGCCACCGCGGCAGCCGCAGGCCGGTCGCGCACGGCGCGCAGCATCTCGAGGAAGGTGTCGATGAAATCGGCCTCCTCGAAGGTCGTCTTCTGCAGGTAGTCCCAGGCGTCCAGCGCCTTCATGATCCCGCGGTAGATCGCCGCGGGCATCGCCGACACCACCAGCACCGGCGTGCCGTGGCGCTGGCGGTTGATGGCGTTGATCAGCGCCACGCCGGCATGGCGTTCGCGGCCCAGCTCGATGTCCAGCACCACCAGGTCGTAAGGCACGCGCGCCAGGGCCGCCTCGGCCTCGTCACGCGTGAACCACTGGTCGATGCGGATGCCGGGCTTCGCGGACTCGATCCAGCCGCGCAGCTGGTGGCTGGTGGGGCCGTCGTCCTCGATCAGCGCGACGGTGAGATCGGTGCGGGTCGTCATGGCGTTCATTGTCCTGTCGGGCCGCCAGAACGGGGTGTGAAGCTTTCTTCCGGACCCGGAAGACAGTCGCCCCGCGGCCTTCTTTCGGCTTCCGGGGCGGATTCGAAGAATGCATTCCGTCGGCACCACACACCGCCGGCACCTTGAAGCAACACACACGGAGCACCCACGATGAACCCCCGCCTGAACGCCCTCGCCACCCTGATGGCCCGGGCCTTCCGTTCCACCGCCCAGGCTGTGCACAGCCGCATGGGACTGCTGATCGGCACCGCCGCGGTCGCCGTCGGCGGCTACTGGATCGCGGTGCACCCGCCGGTGCAGTCGGTGGGGCGTGGCGAGGTGGTGGTGCGCAGCAATGCGCTGACCGGCGAGGCCACCCTTCACCACGAGGGCTCGCTCGTCGCCATCCCGGCGCTGCACGAGGTGCGCCACTTCCCGCTGCGCGACCAGGTCTACCACCCGGCCGACAGCGCCAAGGCCGACGGCGAGGCGCCCTTCCAGTCGGTCGAGGGCCTGTCGCTGGGCGTGGACCTGGCGGTGCGCTACGCCATCGACCCGGCCAAGGTGCTGGCCATCTCGAAGAACCTGCCCGAGGACATCGGCGCCGAAGTCGTGCGCCCCGCCGTGCAGGGCGTGATCTACAAGACCTTCACCCGCTACACGGTGCGCGAGATCTTCTCGACCAAGCGCGCCGACATCCAGGCCCAGATCGAAGCCGAGCTGAAGCCGCGCCTGGCCGCCGACGGCATCCTGCTGCGCTCGGTGCAGATGGGCCAGGTGGACCTGCCGGCCGAGTACCGCGCCGGCCTGGACGGCCTGCTGGCCCAGGAGCTGGAGACCGCCAAGATGCGCTACACGCTGGAGCTGAAGGCCAAGCAGGTGGAGCAGACCGCGCTGGAGGCGGAGGCCGAGCGCGTGCGCCGCGAGAAGTCCGCGCAGGCCGCCGCCATCGAGCAGGTGATCGCCGCCAAGGCCCAGGAAGAAGCGATGAAGCACGTGCTGCCCTTCAAGCAGAAGCAGGTGGAACAACGCCAGCTGGAAGCGGAAGCCGAGAAGCTGGCCCGCATCCGCTCGGCCGAAGGCGCGGCGCAGGCCCGCCGCATCGAGGCCGCCGGCGAAGCGGAGAGCCGCCAGAAGCTGGCGGACGCCGAGGGCTACCGGCTGGACCGCGTCGGCCGCATCGCCAGCGAGCAGATGGCGCGCGACGGCGCGCTGATCACCAAGCACCCGCTGCTGATCCAGAAGACGCTCGCGGACAAGCTGTCCGACAAGGTGTCGGTGATCATCGCGCCGCCGCCGGCCGACGGTGGGTTCATCGGCTCGGCGCTGATCGGCAAACTGCCAAAAGGCGCGGCCACGGAAGAGCAGCACGGCGAGAACCAGAAGGAAGGCGAGTAAGCCATGAGCGTGATGCTGGGTGTGCTGGCCACCATGGCCATCGTGACGCAGGACCAGGCCGCGCTGCGCGCCGGCCCGCGCGATTCCGCCGCGCAGCAGGCGGTGCTGTGGCAGGGCGACGCGCTGGAGGTGCGTGGCCGCAAGATGGACTACCTGCAGGTGTGGGACCACCGCCGCGAGCGCGCCGGCTTCATCCGCGCGAGCCAGGTGCGCACCACCGAGCTGCAGCCGGCGGAATCGGACAGCCTCCTGTCGGTGCTGCGCTTCCTGCGCGACACGCCGGGCAGCGAAGCGCTGGGGATCGGCTACGCCGCGGCCTACCTGCAGGCGGTGCCGGCGGAGAAGCTGGACTTCGAAGCCTTCGATGCGATCGGCACGATGGCCGACCGCCTGTCGCGGCGCGCAGCGCTGAAGCCGGGGCAGACGGCATCGGCGACCGTCGCGGCTCACCTGGAGGTGGCCAACCACTATGGCGTGCGCATCGCCGGCGTTGAACGCGACGGCGCACTGCAGCCCTGCTACGACGGCGAGGCCTTCCGCCGCGTCCTGGCCCTGCCCTCCCCGCCCGAAGCCCGCGCCCGCGCCGCGCTGGGGCTGACGCGGCACGACTGCGTGGACAGCGCGCTGTCGCCGGTGCAGCGGCTGCCGCTGGACCAGTGGCGTGCCCAGGTGCTGGACCAGGTCAGCAACGCGCAGTTCGCCGAACTGCCCGAGACGATGAAGAACCGCCTGCGGCTGCGCCGTGCCGGCGTGTGGGCGAGCCTGGCGTTCCAGCAGGCCCGCCGCCAGGATGCGGCATCCACGCCCGCCGCGCAGCGCGCGCTGGCCGAGCTGGCCGCCGTCAACAAGGCCGAGCTGACGGACGACGACCAGCGCGAGTACACCGAAGCGGCGATCCGCGTCGGCGCGTCGCGCTGGGCGGCGGAGCCTTCGGCAGCCCCCGCTGCCAAGCCAGGACTGCAGGTGCAAACAGCCGCGGGCACGCAGCCCGGCGAAACCTGCGTGACGCTGGTCGATACGCGTGCCCAACAGCCAAAAGCCTTGGCCAGGCGCTGCACCTTCGGCCTGGTGTGGACCGCGTCCGCCAGGCCGAATGCGACGAACACCGCCCTGGCCCTGGCCGTGCAGCCGCTGGACACCTGGCGCGAGGCCTGGGTCTTCCGCCGCCAGGGCAGCGGCCAGAACGCGGAGTGGGTGGTGGACGTGCTGCCGCCCGCCGCGCAGCTGGCCACCAGCGGCAGCGAACTGGGCTATGTCGAATTCGCCGGCTGGGTGCCCGGCACCGACCAGCTGCTGCTGGCGCGCGAGACCAAGGTGGAAGGCCGCCTGAAGCGCAGCTTCGA
>CBIHPZ010000548.1:0-3452 GCA_966211865.1 uncultured Aquabacterium sp. | reverse complement strand
TTTGGCGCAGCCGCCTTTCCCTCAGGGTCGCCCCAGCGCGCGCCGCGGGATCGGCGTGGACAGCACGATGGATGTGCGCGTTTCGCCCCAGCCGTTGATGGCGCCCAGGAAGCGCTCCAGGTCCGGCAGGTCGCGCGCGACCACCGTCATCAGGTAGGAGTCGGCCCCCGTCACGTGGTGGCATTCCAGCACCTCGGGCATGGTGCGCAGCCTGGCCAGCAGCGGCTTCTTCTGCGGCTGCAGCACCGTGATGCCGACGATGGCCTGCACGCCCCAGCCCACGCGCGCCGCGTCCAGCGCCGCGTGCACGCCGCGGATCACGCCGGCGTCCTGCAGCTTCTTCAGCCGCTCGGCGGTGGCGGCGATCGACAGGCCCGCGGCCTGGGCCAGGCTTTTCAGCGGCTGGCGGCCATCGGCCTGCAGCGCTTCCAGCAGGCGCCAGGCCTTGTCATCGATCGTGAGGGCGGGTGTTTCGGCCATGGTGCGCGGTCGCCGTAAAAGCAGCGGCCGAGTCTGCCTGATCGCCGGAAATCGGCGCTGTGCCGCGGCGGCGGGGCTGCCTACGATGCGGCTGCATGGACGGCGATCTCATCCTCTTCGCGCAATCGCTGCTGATCGGCCTGTCGATCGCGGCGCCGGTCGGCCCAATCGGCCTGTTGACCATCCAGCGCACGCTGGCGCTGGGCCCGGCCGCGGGCCTGGCCACCGGCCTGGGCGCGGCCGCGGCCGATGCGGTCTATGGCGCCATCGGTGCCTTCGGCGTCACCGCGCTGATCGCCTGGCTCACCGGCGCCCGGCACCTGCTGGCGCTGGCCGGTGGCGCCTTCATGCTGTGGATGGCCTGGAGCACCTGGCGCGCACCGGTGGCCGAGCGCCCGGCCCAGGCCGGCGGCGGCCGCGACCTGCTGCGCTGCTTCGGCGGCACCTTCGTGCTGACGCTCTCGAACCCCGCCACCATCCTCAGCTTCATCGCCGTGTTCGGCGCGCTGGCGGGGCGGCTGCAGCCCACTTCGCCCTGGCCGATGATCGCCGGCGTGCTGATCGGCTCGGCCGCGTGGTGGCTGTTCCTGTCCACCGCGGTGGGCCGCCTGCGTGAACGTTTCGACCGGCGCTGGCGGCGGCGGGTGAACCAGCTGTCGGCGCTGCTGCTGGCGGCGTTTGCGCTGTGGCAGTGGGCAGGGCTGTGGGCGGCGCGCTGAGGCCCGTGCGGCGGGCGCTGGCTTCAACGCAGCAGCGCCACCACCTCGTCCGCGATCGCCAGCGCCGAGGTGAGCCCCGGTGACTCGATGCCGAACAGGTTCACCAGCCCCGGCACGCCGTGGCGCGCCGGCCCGTCGATGCGGAAATCGGCGGCCGGCTCGCCCGGGCCGCTGATCTTCGGCCGCACGCCCGCGTAGCCGGGCTGCAGCGCGCCGTCCGGCAGCGCCGGCCAGTAGCGGCGCACCTCGGCATAGAAGCCATCGGCCTCGGCCGGGTCGACGCGGTAGTCGATCTCGTCCACCCAACGGAAGCTGGGCCCGAAGCGCGCCTGCCCGCCCAGGTCCAGCGTGAGGTGCACGCCCAGGTGGCCGGCGGCACCGGGCGCCGGGTAGATCAGCCGCTGGAACGGTGCGCGGCCGGCCAGCGTGAAGTAGCAGCCCTTGGCCAGGTGCTCGCGCGGCACGTGGCGCGGGTCCAGGCCGTCGATGGCGCGGGCCAGCGCCGGCGCGCCCAGGCCGGCGCTGTTGACCACCTGCCGCGCGCACAAGGTGGCCGGCGCGTCGCCGCCCACGTCCACCACGATGCCCTGCGGCGTCACCCGCGCCCGCTGCACCGGCGACCGCAGCGCCAGCAGGGCGCCGTCGCGCTCGGCATCGCCCAGCAGCGCCAGCATGAAGCCGTGGCTGTCGACGATGCCGGTGGACGGCGACAGCAGCGCGCCGCGGCAGCGCAGCGCGGGTTCCAGCGCGCGGGCGCCGTGTTCATCCAGCCACTGCAGGTCGTGCACGCCGTTGGCCCCGGCCTGGCGTTCCAGCGCCTGCAGCGCGGGCACCTCGGCGTCTTCGGTCGCGACGATCAGCTTGCCGCAGCGCCGGTGCGCCACGCCGCGCGCCGCGCAGTAGTCGTACAGCAGCGCCTTGCCGCGCACGCACAGGCGCGCGCGCAGCGAGCCGGTGGGGTAGTAGAGGCCGGCGTGGATGACCTCGCTGTTGCGCGCGCTGGTCACGCTGCCGAACGCGTCCTCGGCCTCCAGCACGAAGACCTCGCGCCCCTGTGCAGCCAGCGCGCGCGCCACCGCCAGGCCGACCACGCCGGCGCCGATCACGAGGGTGTCGACGGTGTCCATCGCCGCTGCATCCTATCCGCCGCCTCTGCAGTTCGGCCTGTTCTGCGGGGCCGGCCGTCGCGGCCGGCTGCAGTTCATCGCGGCTTGTCCGCATCCCGTCGCAAGTGCGTGGCGGCGCGCGCGGCCGGTCCCTAGAGTCACACCATCGCAACCAAACACCCCGCAGGAGCCGCACCATGAACCGCCACACCCCGTCTTCCTTCCGCCAACAAGCCGCCTCGCTGGCGGTGGCCGCGGTGATGACGCTGGCGGTGGTCGGCAGCCTGGCCGGCATCGCCGACCAGCAGCACGCGAACGTGATGAACGCGGGCGCCGTGGCCAGCGAGCCGGCCGTGCAGCAGGTGGTCATCGTCGGCCAGCGTGCCCCGCGCAGCTGAAGCCGGTCCACTCTCGAGGAAAAGCCCCGCAGCGCGGGGCTTTTTTCATGCCTGGCCGCGTCATTTGAAAGTCACTGTGATGCCACGCGAACGGAGCGTCCACCGGAGCCGGGCGCCGGACGAGCCCCGGTCTGGCGGGCCAGGCTGCAGTTCATCAGGCGCAGCGCGGCGCTCGTCGCAATCCGGTGGCGGCCGCACCGGCTGCTGCCTAGAGTCACCCCATCGAACAAGCCAACGCATCCCGCCGGAGCCCAGCCATGACCACCGCCTTCTCCCTCAGCCACACCCGCACCCGCCTCTCCGCGTTCGCCGCCGCGACGACGATGACGCTGGTGGTGATGGCCGGCATCAGCACGCTGGCGCAGACCGAGCGGGCCGAAGGCGTGCTGCAGGCGCAGGCCCGGCCGGTGATCGACGGCCCGGTGCAGCGCGTGGTGGTGACCCCGGTGCAGCAGGTGCACCCGGCCGATTCCTGCGAGCAGCGCTGCTGAGGCGCTGTGCGGCTCAGCGCGCCGCGGGCATCAACGCCAGCGCCGCGTGCTGCAGCAGCATGATGGTCTTGCCATCGGCGATCTCGCCGCGCGCCACCATCGCCATCGCTTCGTCGAAGCCGAGTTCCAGGATCTCGATGTCCTCGCCTTCCGCCTCCAGCCCGCCGCCGGCGCCGATGCGGTCCTCGGGGTCGTACTCGGCGACGAAGAAATGCAGCCGCTCGGTCACCGAGCCGGGGCTCATGAAGGCCTCGAACA
>CBIHPZ010000547.1:0-3452 GCA_966211865.1 uncultured Aquabacterium sp. | reverse complement strand
GAGCAGCCGGCGCCCTTGTCCGGCGCGCCGCCTCAGCGGCAGGCGAAGAAGGTGACGTAGCGCTCCCGCGCCGCGATGCCCACCCGTTCCACCTTGGGGTTCAGCAGGTTGCGGTGGTGGCTGGGCGACTGGCGCCAGCCTTCCAGCAGCGCCTGCGCGGTGCGGTGGTTCCAGCCCAGGTTCTCGACGCAGACCTTGCTGCCGCTGCGGGCGTAGCGCGCGCGGAAGCCGTCGTGCGTCAGCACCTGCTGAGAGGCCATGTCATCGCTGTGCTCCACCGCCAGCGCCAGCAGTTCGGCCGCTGGCCGCAGCGGCGCCAGGCCTTGCGCCAGGCGGTAGTCATTGACCAGCGCCATCAGCTGTTCCACGAAGGCTTCGCTGTTCTCCTGCGCCGGCCGGCCGGTCGCCGCGCCCACGCTCGCGGGCAGGATGGTGGCCAGGACCAGGAGGAGGGCGGAGATGCGCATGGCTGGCTGAAGATGGTGCAGGTGTGCCCTGTCTTCGGCCATTCGGGCCTTCCCTTGAGCGCCGGCGCAGGCCGTGAAGGAATGCCATCACGCACAGGGCGAGCAGGGCGAGCGACCACGCCGACGGCTCCGGAACCCGCCGCGGCGGCGGCACCGGGGGCGGCGGTCCCGGTGGAACGTCCTCGTCGGCCTCTTCGCCCAGCACGGCCACGTTGTTGCAGACGTAGGGAACCATCACCGTGTGGGTGCGGCCGCGCTTGTCCTTCACCTCGTACAGCGCGCCCTGTTCCACGTGCCCGGGCGGGAAGTTCACCTGCGTGTCGAAGCACAGGCTGTTGCCGAAGCCCATGGCCCGCAGCTTGGGGCTGTAGCTGCGCCGGCCGTCGACCGTGCGCACCCGGTCGCGGGTGATCAGCACTTCTTCCGGCGCCTCGCCGCGATCGGCCAGGGCGGCGATTTGCTGGACCACTTCGGGCGGCAAGCGTGCGGCGGACAGCGCCTGCGACACCGTGCCGCGGTAGCGGTTGGTGCCCGGCGTGCCCCAGGCGCAGTGGCGGCGCAGCGTCAGGGGCGACGTGTTGGTGGTGACCCGCGTGTCCGTGGGCGCCAGCGCCGGGCCCTCGACGTCCAGGCCGGGCGCCGCCAGGCGCGCCTGCGCGTAGGCCGATGCGCTGCTGGCGGCCTGGACCGCTGGCGCCGCGCCCTGCGCCCGCTGGAACGCACGCGGACCCAAGGCCGCCGCGGTCGCCACGGTGGCCCCCAGCGCCAGCCATGCCAGCCGCCCGGCCCAGGGCAGCCGGGCCGTGGCCGGTGGAACGGTGTGCGGCACGCGCCCCATCAGCCCTTCCCAGCCGCACTTGTCGTCCAGGCACCGGTAGCGGTGCAGCGAGCGGAACGAACTGGCCCACCGGTCCAGCGCGTGGCGGTGCAGGCGTTCGATCGGGCCGCCGCAGTCGGGGCAGCGGTGGCCGTCCGGCAGCGCTTCACCATCCGGGTCCAGGGGCATCAACGGGGCCATCAGCCGCCTCCGGCGGCCGGAAGGCCGCCCTGCGACGCCATTGCAATGCGCCGTGCCGGTGGCCGGATTGAGTGTTGTCAAGCGAAGGTGCGCTTGGGGTGTTCACCCCAGGCCTTTGCTGCGGCCACCGGCCCGCGGTGCTCGGTGCGGCGGGCCGCACGGTTTTCGCAGCGGCCCGGCGCGGACGCCGGGTTCGGCATGACGCAGGCCCGGGCCTTGCGGCAACGCAAGCCCGGTGGTGCGGCCGCGATCCAAGATCGCCACGTCGTTTCGAGCGAGATCGATGCACGCCACCATGCCTGACCAAACCATGCCCGCCGGCGCGCTCGCGCCACCGGTTCCCACGCCGCCCGCCGCGCTCGTCCCGGTCTCCGACCCGGCGCTGCCGGTGAGCCTGCCGCACGAAGGCTTCGACCGCTGGCTGCATGCGCAGGTGGGCCATGCCACCGCGGGGGTGTCGCCCGCGGCGCTGGTGCTGGCGCAGACCGATTGGCTGGCGCACCTGGCCCTGTCGCCGGCCAAGCAGGCCGAGCTGGTGCACAAGGCCTGGCGCAAGGCGATGCGCCTGGCGCTGTACCTGCCGCATGCGCTGCGCTCGGACGGCAGCTGCTGCATCGAGCCGCTGCCGCAGGACCGGCGCTTCGCCGACCCGGCGTGGCGGCAGTGGCCCTTCAACGCCATGGCGCAGTCCTTCCTGCTGACGCAGCAGTGGTGGCACAACGCCACCACCGGCGTGCGCGGCGTCTCGCGCCACCACGAGGAAGTGGTCAGCTTCGTCGCGCGCCAGCTGCTGGACCTGGCCTCGCCCGGCAACTTCGTGATGAGCAACCCCGCGGTGCTGCAGCGCACGCTGGCCAGCGGCGGCGGCAACCTGGTGCAGGGCGCGCTGCACTGGTGGGAAGACTGGCAGCGGCTGTGGGCGGGCCGCCCCGCAGCCGGCACGGAGGCCTGGCGTGTGGGCGAGAACCTGGCCTGCAGCCCCGGCCGGGTGGTGATGCGCAATGCGCTGGCCGAGCTGATCCGCTACGAACCCACGACCGCCCGCGTGCATCCGGAGCCGGTGCTGATCGTGCCGGCCTGGATCATGAAGTACTACGTGCTGGACCTGGCGCCGCAGCGCTCGCTCATCGAGTACCTGGTGTCGCAAGGCCACACCGTGTTCTGCCTCTCGTGGAAGAACCCCGGTGCGGCGGAGCGCGACTTCGGCCTGGAAGACTACCTGCGCCTGGGGCTGTTCGAAGCCTTGCGGACGATCGACGCCCTGGGCCTGAAGGCCCCCGTGCATGCTGCGGGTTATTGCCTGGGTGGCACGCTGCTGGCCATCGGCGCGGCGGCCCTGGCGCGCGACGGCATCGACCGCCTGGCCAGCGTCTCGCTGCTGGCGGCGCAGACCGACTTCAGCGAGCCGGGCGAGATCGGCCTCTTCATCGACGACAGCGAGGTCACCTTCCTCGAGGACCTGATGTTCGACCGCGGCTACCTGGGCGCGGACCAGATGGCCGGGGCCTTCCAGCTGCTGCGGTCCAACGACCTGATCTGGTCGCGCGCGGTGCACGACTACCTGATGGGCGAGCGTTCGCCCGTGAGCGACCTGATGGCCTGGAACGCGGACGCGACCCGCATGCCCTACCGCATGCACACCGAGTACCTGCACCGGCTGTTCCTGCGCAACGACCTGGCCTCGGCGCGCTTGCGCGTGGCGGACCGGCCGATTGCGCTGTCGGACATCCGCGTGCCGGTGTTTGCGCTGGGCACCGAGTTCGACCACGTGGCGCCCTGGCGCTCGGTCTACAAGCTGCACCTGCTGTGCGACTCGGACATCCGCTTCGTGCTGGCCAGCGGCGGCCACAACACCGGCGTGGTGAGCCCGCCCGGCGGCGCGCATGCGGCCAGCGGCTTCCGCGTGCTGGACCGGCCGGCGGGCGAGCGCTACGTCGACCCCGACCAGTTCCTGGGCCTGGCGCAGC
>CBIHPZ010000546.1:0-3455 GCA_966211865.1 uncultured Aquabacterium sp. | reverse complement strand
GCGGCGCCTCATGGCAGCTTGATCTCCGTGTCGCGCGCGAACGGCCAGCGGCGGTTCACCTCGTTGACCAGCTGCTCCACCTTGCGCAGGCTGGCTTCCACCTCGGCGCGCAGGGTGCCCAGGTCGGCCGTGGCCACCTTGGCGTTGGCGGCCACCACCTGCGCATCGGCCAGCACGGCATCCACGCGCTTCAGGCTCGTGCGCGCCTCGCCCAGCATCTGGTTCAACTGCTTCACCGCGGCGCGCGTGTCCTGCATGACGCCTTCGCGGCCGAAGACCTGGTCGTCGGCCTTGGCCATCAGCCCGTCGGTGCGGGCCACCAGGCCGTCCAGGCGCGCCAGCAGGGTGTTGGTGCGGTCGATGGCCAGCGTCAGCTTCTTCGCCTCGGCCTCGCTGCCCATCAGCGCGCCCAGGGCGCCTTGCGGGCCATTCAGCCGGCCGGTGAGGCCTTGCAGGTTGTCCAGGCTGCCCTTCAGCGCCGAGCCTTCGCCGGTCAGCTGCGCGATGTTCTGCATCGCGGCCTTGGCGGCGGCCAGCAGCTGCGGGATCTCGGCCGACGCGTCGCCCTGCAGCACCTGGCGCACGGCGCCGGCGGGCAGCGGCGGGTCGGTCAGGATGCCGCTGTAGGCCTTGATGGCGGTGCTGCCGACGATGCCGCGCACGAGCGTGAAGACGCTGGTCGTGCGCAGCCAGTGCGCGTCCTTCTTCGGCACGTCGATGATGATGCGGGCATTGCCTTCGGGCGAGAGCTCGATGCGGCGCACGCGCCCGATGGGGAAGCCCGAGAAGGTGAGGTCCATGCCGACGACCACGCCTTCGCTGTCGGGCGAGACCAGCACCAGTTCCTGCGTGGGCTCGAACACGCCGCGGGCGTACAGCACGTAGATGACCGCGGCCAGCACCAGGCCGAACAGCAGCATCAGCAGCGCGGTGGCCTTCAGCTCGGCATGCGCGACCGGCGGCAGGGGCTCGGGCAGCGGGGGCGTGCCGCCGGCGGGGTGCGCCGGTGCCGCGGCTGGCGCCGAGCCGGGGGCCGGCGGCGGGGTGTCTTCGGGGCGGGCGGGGTCGTCCATCGCGGGGCGATTCTCAGGCTCAGATGTAGTTGACGCTCAGCGAGCCAAGCTCGATCAGCACCATCACCGCCAGCATGCGCAGCAGGCCGCGCAGCTCGGGACCGCTGCGGGTGCGGCGCACCGGTGAATCGGCCATGGCCGAGACCAGCGGCAGCACCGCGACGGCGGCGGCGAAGAGGGCGGTCTTCAAGGTGAACACCAGCGCCACCGGCGGGCTCATCACGCCGCCCACCGTGCGGGTGTAGCCGGCCAGGCCCCAGGGCGAGAAGCCGTAGGCGACGAGGTAGGCCAGCACCAGCGCCACCGCGCCCGCGGCCACGGCCAGCATCAGCACCAGGAACAGGCTGGCCAGCGCTCGCGGCAGCAGTTCGTGCTGCAACGGGTCGCGCCCGCTGCGGCGCAGCGCTTCCAGTTCGCCGCGGCGGCGCATGGTGGTGATCTCGGCGCCCGCGGGCAGGGCGCTGCGCACGGCCACGAAGCAGGCGGCGGCCAAGGGGATGAGCTCCAGCACCAGCACGCGGATGACCATCTCCAGCGCGTACTGCGACAGGCCGTAGCTGAAGGCGGTGACGAGCACGATGCGTGTTATCACCAGCGTCATCAGCGCGGCGATCAGCGTGTACCAGCCCAGCGCGCCCCCGGCGCCGCGCACCAGGTGGGTGGCCACGATGGACCAGCGGCCTTCGCGGTAGCTGGACGGGCTGGCGGCCAGCGCCAGCATCAGCGCCGCGAAGCGCAGCACCCGCCACCAGCCGACAAACCAGCGCAGCACCGGCTGGGTGGCGAGGGTGGTGGAGGGCGTGGCGGACGGGTGCATCCGCGGGATGATAGGGGGCGGCTTGCGGCGGACCGGACAGGGGTGCAACGCCATGTCGCCGGGGTCCCGCGGCCGCTTGGGCCGGGGTCGCGCATGCCGGGGAAACCGGCTGCCGCGTTCGCATGGCGGCCGTGCGACTGCGCCCGGGGGCCATGGACGCGCTCACGCGGGTGGCCCGGCGCACCCGCGGCGCCCGGCGCCGCTTTTCCCTTTTGCGCCGGGTTGCTTCCCTTACGCCGGGGCGCCCAGCTTGGCGTAGGCCTCGCGCAGGCGGCGCAGCAGCGGCGCGTTCAGCTCGTGCGTGTGGCGGTTCCAGCGCTTCATCGCGTGGTCCAGCTCTTCATGCAGGCGCGTGGCCAGCGGGCGTTCGCCGCGGCCGGCGGCCCAGATGGCGAACTCGGCGCGGGCCTCGAAGCTGCCGAACTGGCCGACGGCGGCGTGGAACTCGTGGCGCGCGTCTTCATGGCGGTCGCAGGCGGCCAGCGCGCGGGCCAGCAGCAGCGACACCTGCTCGGCACGGAAGCCGGGGTCGGCCTGGCGGATGGTCTGCAGGTGCTGCACCGCGGCCGCGGCACGGCCGCAGGCCAGGCCGGCGCGCGCGGCACCGAGGCGGATCTCCAGGTCGCCCGAGAACGGGCCGTTCAGCAGCGCCTCGTAGGTGGCGGCGGCTTCCTCGGCCTGGCCCACGTCCAGCAGCGCGGCGGCCAGGCGCATGCGGTTTTCCACCGTGGGGGTGTAGTCGTGCGCGGCGCGGGCTTCGCGCAGCTCGCGCGTGGGGTCCAGCACCTTGACGGCGCCGGCCACGGCGCGGCGCGCGTGCCGCTCCAGTCTGGAGTTAGGAAGGTAGGTGGTCAGGAAGTAGACGATGCTGCCCAGCAGCGGGAATGAGAACAGGATGAAGAGCCAGTAGGTGTGCTGGCGGGTGCGCACGACGTGCACCGCAAAGAACAGTGCGACCAGCACATGCAGGCCGAGTCCGATGAACGGCATGGGGTTTCCCTCTTGAAGCGCCGGATCTCGGAACGGCGCCCGGTCGCTGGGGAAATTCTAGGGAGCGGTGGCGCGCCGCGGCGCCAACGAACAAGGGGGTGTCACCCGCCTGGGGGAGTGCGCCGGCGGTAGCGCACGAAGGCGAAATCGAAGTCGTTGGGCGGTGCGGCGTGGTGGCGCTGGCGTTCGGTCTCGACGAACCGGCTGCGGTCCCAGGCGGGGAAGTGGATGTCGCCTTCGAAGTCGGCGTCGATCTCGGTCAGCACCAGCTCGTCGGCGATGGGCAGTGCGGCGGCGTACAGCTCGGCGCCGCCGATCACGAACAGGCGAGGCACCGCGCCCGCGGTGGCGATGGCTTCGTCCAGGCTGCGCGTGACGATGGCGCCCGGTGCGGTCCAGCCCTGCTGCCGCGTCACGACGATGTTGGTGCGGTTCGGCAGCGGGCGGAAGCGCTCGGGCAGCGAATCCCAGGTCTTCCGGCCCATGATCACCGCGTGGCCGGTGGTCTGCTCGCGCAGCCAGCGGCTGTCTTCCGGCAGCCGCCACAGCAGCGTGTTGTTGTGGCCGATGGCGCC
>CBIHPZ010000545.1:0-3460 GCA_966211865.1 uncultured Aquabacterium sp. | reverse complement strand
GCTGTCGATCAGCAGCGTGGCGCCGTGGCGCTGCACCACGTGCTTGACGATGGCCAGGCCCAGGCCGGTGCCGCCGGTCTCGCGTGAGCGGCTGGAGTCCACGCGGTAGAAGCGCTCGGTCAGGCGCGGCAGGTGCTCCTTGGCAATGCCCGGGCCGGTGTCGGTGACGCTGAATTCCGCACCGCCGTCCGTTCGCAACTGCCATGCAATGCGCACGGCGCCACCGGCCGGCGTGTAGCGCAGCGCGTTGTTGACGAGGTTGGACACCGCGCTCAGCAGTTCCGATTCGTCGCCGTTGATCGCGGCCGCGGGACCGGGCTCGAAGCTGATGGCGTGGCGTTCCTGGTCGGCGGCGCGGGCATCGGACACCACGCGCTGCAGCAGCGGCGCCGAGTCCACCCACACATCGGCCGGCGGGCGCGGCGCGCCTTCGATGCGGGCCAGCGTCAGCAGGTCCGTCACCAGGGCCTGCATGCGGTCGGTCTGCTGGCGCATCAGGGCCAGCACGCGCTCTCGTTCCACCTCGGTCAGCGGCAAGGTGGCCAGGGTTTCGACGAATCCGGCCAGCACGGTCAATGGGCTGCGGATCTCGTGCGAGACATTGGCGACGAAATCGCGGCGCATGGTTTCATTGCGCTCGCGCTCGGTGATGTCCTGCGACAGCACCAGCTTGGACGATTCGCCATAACGCCGCACGATCACCTGCAGCATGCCCTCGCCGCCCGGGCGCGGAAAGTTCACCGCGTCGTCGAATGCGGCCGCTTGCAGGTGTGCCACGAACACCGGCGAGCGAACGAGGTTGGTGATGCGCTGCTCGCGGTCGCGCAGGCCGTCCAGCCCGAAGTGCTCGGCCGCGACGTGGTTGAACCACTGGATGTGGTCGTGGTCGTCCAGCAGCAGCACGCCATTCGGCGAGGCTTCGATGGCGGACAGGAACTGCGCCAGCCGGCGCTGTTCCGCCAGCGTGCGGTCGCCCTGCGACTTGAAGCCGCGTTCGATGCGGTAACCCAGCTCACCGATGGGGCCACGCGCATGGCGCAGCGGCGGGGCATCGCCCTCGCCCGCGGCGGCCACCCAGCGGGCCAGGCGGCGCAGCGACCACCAATCCATCAATTGGCTCACGGCCAGCGTGGCGGCCGCGCTGAGGCTGACCGCCAGCAACCACGCGGCCGGGCCACGGGTGAGTGCGTGGCCGAGCACCAGCCCGGCCACCAGCGACGTGCACGCGGTGAGCGTGCGCCAGGGAAATCCAGCCATGCGATCAAGGCCGTCAGGCAGCCGAGGCCTGGGGGCGGGACAAGCGGTAGCCGGCGCCGCGCACGGTTTCGATCAACCCGTCGCAGCCGGCCGGGGCCAGTGCGCCGCGCAGGCGCTTGATGTGCACGTCCACCGTGCGCTCTTCGATGAAGACGTGGTCGCCCCACACGCGGTCGAGCAGTTGCGCGCGGCTGTGCACGCGTTCCGGATACGTCATCAGGAAGCGCAGCAGGCGGAATTCGGTGGGGCCCAATTGCAATTCGTCGCCGCCATAGCGCACGCGGCGGGTCGCGGGGTCGAGCGACAGGTCGCCCACCACCACCGCGGCGTCCAGCGCCTCGGGCAGCTTGCGGCGCAGCACGGCGCGGATGCGCGCCATCAGCTCGCTGGGCTTGAAGGGCTTGGTCAGGTAGTCGTCGGCGCCGGCGTCCAGGCCCGCCACCAGGTCACGCTCTTCGCTGCGGGCGGTGAGCATGATGATGGGCAGCTCTTTCGTGCGCGCGTCGCTGCGCCAGCGGCGCGCCAGGGTCACGCCCGACTCGCCAGGCAGCATCCAGTCCAGGATCACCAGGTCGGGCAGGGCTTCGCGCACGCGTTCGGCGGCTTCGGCGGCGTCGGCCGCCAGGCGCACCTCGTGGCCTTCGTGGCGCAGGTGCAGCGCGATCAGCTCGGCGATCGCGGGTTCGTCTTCGACGATCAGGATGCGTCCCATGGCTTGTCGCTTCCCGTTCAGCTCACCACCGATTCGACGCCTTCCAGCGGCGTGTGCCGCACATCGGCGCCCTTCACGATGTAGATCACCTGCTCGGCCAGGTTCTTGGCATGGTCGCCGACGCGCTCGATGGCCTTGGCGACGAACACCAGGTCGATGCTGGCCGAGATGGTGCGCGGATCTTCCATCATGTAGGTCACCAGCTTGCGCAGCAAGCCGTCGAACTCCTGGTCGATCTCGTCGTCGCCCTTGATCACCGCCAGCGCCGCCGCGGCATCGAGCCGCGCGAAGGCGTCCAGCGCGCGGCGCATGGACGCAGTGGCCAGCGTCGCCTCGAAGCTCACGTCGCCCACCGGCAGGCGCATGCGGCTGGAGACGCCGGTGTTCATCAGGCGCTGCACGGTGCGGGCGATGCGGGCCGCCTCGTCGCCCACGCGCTCCAGGTTGCCGATGGTCTTGGATACGGCGATCAACAGGCGCAGGTCGCGCGCGGTGGGCTGGCGGCGGGCGATGATGGACGAGAGGTCGCGGTCGATGTCCACTTCCATCTCGTTGACGCGGGCCTCGCGTTCCAGCACCTGCGTGGCGGTTTCGCCGCTGAAGTTGGTCAGCGCGTAGATGGCCTGCGCGACCTGGGATTCAACCAGGCCGCCCATTTCCAGCACGCGGGTGGAGATGGCGCTGAGCTCGGCGTCGAACTGCGTGGAAAGATGCTTGTCGGTCATGTGACGCGTCCTTCGGCCGTTAGCCGAACCTTCCCGTGATGTAGTCTTCGGTTTCCTTGCGCTTCGGCTTCATGAAGATTTCCTTCGTCTCGCCGAACTCGATCAGCTCGCCCAGGTACATGTAGGCGGTGTAGTCGGAGACACGCGCGGCCTGCTGCATGTTGTGGGTGACGATCAGCACCGTCACCTTGTTCTTGATCTCGCCGATCAGCTCCTCGATGGAGCCGGTGGCGATGGGGTCCAGCGCCGAGGTGGGCTCGTCGAACAGGATGATCTCGGGGTCGGTGGCCAGCGCGCGGGCAATGCACAGGCGCTGCTGCTGGCCGCCGGACATCGCCACCGCCAGGTCGTCCAGCCGGTCCTTGGCCTCGTTCCACAGCGCGGCGCCCTTCAGCGCGGCTTCCACCTTGTCGTCGATGTAGCTGCGCGACTTCTCGCCGCGCACGCGCAGGCCGTAGGCCACGTTCTCGTAGATCGACTTCGGGAACGGGTTCGGCTTCTGGAACACCATCGAGATGCGCATGCGCACTTCGATGGGGTCGACGTGGCGGTCCAGCACGTCGACTTGGTCCGGGTGCAGGTGGATGGAGCCGTCGTACTTGTGGCCGGGGTACAGGTCGTGCATCCGGTTGAAGCAGCGCAGGTAGGTCGACTTGCCGCAGCCCGACGGGCCGATCAGCGCGGTGACCTTGTGCTCGAACACGGGCATCGAGATGCCCTTCAGCGCCTTGAATTCGCCGTAATAGAAGTCGAGGTTCTTCGACTC
>CBIHPZ010000544.1:0-3479 GCA_966211865.1 uncultured Aquabacterium sp. | reverse complement strand
CCGCGAGCGACAGCGCGCTCTTCAACGAGATCGACGATGCCTTCGCGCCCTCCGTGGACATGGGGGCCCGCGCGCCGTTGCCGGTGCCGCTGGCGGACGCCGCGCCAGCGCCATAGCGCCATAGCGCCATAGCGCCATAGCGCCATTGCATTCCGCCATTCCGCCATTGCGCCACTCCGAATGGCCTGCCGTAAAAGCGGCAACACCTCACGCGGCCTCTGCCGGCCCCCTGCCGGCCTGCCACCCGCCTTGCCGTAAGCTGCGCGGCTTGTGTTCCAGCCGCCGCGCACGCTGCGCGGTCCGTCCATGCCGCCTCGACGCCCGACCCTCCGGCATTCCCTGGCCACCGCCCCAGCCCTGGCCGCGCTGTTGTGGCTGGCCATCGCACCGGCCGCGGCACAAACGCTGTACCGATCCACCGGCCCTGACGGCCGCACGGTCTACAGCGACAAGCCGCCCACCGAGGGCCGCGTCGACAAGACGATGAGCTTCGAGAACCTGCCGAGCAGCCCTGTGCCGGCGGCCACGCTGTCCTACGTCGAACAACTGCGGCGCATGCGCGCGTCCTCACCGCCCCCGCCGGTGGAAGGCCTGGTGCTGTACTCCGCCTCCTGGTGCGGCTATTGCCGCAAGGCCAAGGCCTACCTGGCCGCCAAGGGCGCGCCCTACCAGGAGATCGACATCGACACGCCCACCGGCCGCAACGCCTTCGCCCAGGCCGGCGGCGGCAAGGGCGTGCCGCTGCTGATCAGCAAGAGCGGACAGCGCGCCCAGGGCTTTTCAGCGGCCGCCTACGACGCGCTGCTGGCGGCAGAGCGCTGACCGGCTCGCCGGAATAACTTTCAAATGATGCGGCATCCGCCGCAGCAACCCGGCCGCCGCCAGGGCGAGCTTGCCAAGACCACTGTGGTTTCATACAGTCCGGCGATCAAACTGCCTTGGGAGCGGCTTCCATGCACGGACTGATCGGCAAGATCACGGTGAAACCCGGCACGCGCGACGAATTCCTGCACCACCTGCTGTCGGGCATCGACGGCATGCCCGGCTGCCTCAGCTACGTCGTCGCCAACGACCCGACCCGGCCCGACACGGTGTGGGTCACCGAGGTGTGGGAGAGCGAAGCGCACCACCGCGCGTCACTGCAGTTGCCCGCCGTGAAAGCCGCCATTGCCGGGGCGATGCCGCTGATCGATGGGTTCGAGACGGTGGCCACGACCGAGCCCGTGGGCGGCCACGGCCTGGCGGCGGCCGACAGGCCGGCTTGACGGCTTGACGGCTTGACGGCTTGACGGCTTGTCGGGCACTGGCGCGGCGTCAGCCCAGCGCACCGCCGTCCTTGGGATCGACGGCGCCGGCGCGCATCGGAATCAACGGGCTGGAGGGCCCGCTCAGCGACCGGTCGTGCCGACGCGCAGCTGCTTCAGGTGGCTGTCGAGCGCGCGGGAAGCCTCTTCGCAGCGCGCCACGCGCTGCAGCTCGGCATCCAGCACCGCCAGGGCTTCGCGCAACTGCCTGGCGTCCAGTGTGTCCAGCGCGTCAAGACCGGCGGCAGCCATCGCCTGCTCCGGCTCGGCCTGCACCGGCGCCGGCTCGAACACCACGTGCTGCACCAGCGTGGGCTGGCGCGACGGATCGCGCCGGCGGCGCAGCTTGGGCGCGGCCGGCGGCGTTTCCGGCGGCGCGGCAGGCGCTTCAACGGCCGGCTCTTCGCGCGGCTCGGCCACAGCCACCACGGCCACCTGGGCCACCTGGTAGACCTTGGGCGCCTTGGCCGCGCTGGCGGCCGGCAATTCATCCGCCGAACCGGGCTTCGGCACCTCCAGCACCCGACGGCGCTTGATGATGACCTGGGGGCCCTTGCCCGTGGGGGCGAAGAGCGAAGCGTTCGGCACGTCCCGTGCCGCGGAATGCGGGGTTTCATCCGGCTCGCGCACCTTGGCACGGCCAACCCCGAACTGCGGAGCCAACAGAACTTGATTCATCGTTTGTGGGAAATGGACGACTGTCCTGGCGGGAAGGATAACAGCGCCCGGGCCATTGGCAGCTGCGAATCGGCTCGCCACCGTGCGGTCTTGGCCAAAGCGCGCCCCGTTGGCCACCGGACGGGTGGGCTCATTGACGCCAAGGAATCAGCAGCGGACGCCACTGACCGCCATTCGATCATTTGGAGTGCGCAAATCTCATTTCACGTCAGGACATTTCCGCGCCGCTCACATCAGATCTGCGCGACGACCATCGCCAGCAGCCGGCCAGTCCCGCCCATCCAGGCAAGCACGAGCACCCGATCCAGGGCCGCCGCCGCGTGCTGTTTCACGCTGCCGCTCGCCGGCGCTGGCAAGCGCACCCGGCCCCGGCCGTAACATGGCAGGCGCACCGGCGCCGCCATTGATCCATGTCCTCCACCGCCTTCCGCCGCTTCGAGCCCGGCAATCCGTTTCCCTGGTTTCGCCAGCGCAACACCAGCAACCCCGCCGTCGAGCAGCGCTCCCGCCGCCGTGTCGTGCCGGCCATCAGGCAGTTCTTCAGCGTCGAGGCAACGCGCATGGAACGCCACCGGGTGGCCTGCCACGACGGCGCGGACGGCGGTCGTCTCAGGCCGCACCGCGACAACAGCACCCGGGGCAACCCGCACCGCCGCCTTGCGCTGTCCACCACCTTCAACGACGGCTTCAACCGCGGCGAGCGGGTGATCGCGGGATACGCATCCCGTCGCTACCCACCTATCCAGGACAAGGCTTGAACCGACGCCGCCTGCCCACCGCCGCGCTGGCATTCGCCGCACTGGGCCTGGCCATGCCGGGCCGCGCCGCCGTGTCGGAGCAGGTCGAGCACCGCTATTACGACGTCGACCAGCGCCCCGGCGAATCGCTGCTGTCGGCGTTGAACGCCGCGTCGCCGGTGCGCGACGGCGGGCGCACCTTCCACGCCTACACCGCCTGGAACGTACGCTGGCAGTTCCGCTGGAATGCGGCGCCGGGCGGCACCTGCCGCATCACCAGCGTCGCCACCCGCCTGGCAGTGACGATGACGCTGCCGCGCCTGCGCTCCACCGATGCCGTGGCGGCCGCTGATTTCAGGCGCTATTACCCGGCGCTGCTGCTGCATGAAGAAGGCCACCGCGGGCTGGCACGCGGCGTGGCGCAGGAAATCGACCGCCGCATCGAGAACCTGCCGCCGATGGAGCGCTGCACCGACCTGGAACGCGCCGCCAACCGCGTGGGCCACGAACTGGTGGAAGACGCCCGGCAGCGCGAGATCGAATACGACCGCAGCACGCGCCAAGGCTGCACCCAGGGCGCCTGCCTGGCGCCCCAGCCCACGCCATAGCGCCTCGGCGCAGCGGTCTCTCTCGGCCGCGGGCGCGCCAGAATGCAGCGCTGCGAATCTTTCCGGGAACCCGCCCCCATGACCGACGACCTGCCGCCCCTGCCCCCACTGCGCCTGGGCCACTACCGCCATTACAAGGGCGGCGAATACGA
>CBIHPZ010000543.1:0-3501 GCA_966211865.1 uncultured Aquabacterium sp. | reverse complement strand
GTGATGCGCAACTGGACGCTGGTGTTCTTCGGCAACTTCGCCGGCGCGCTGACGGTGGCGGTGTTCATGGCCATCATCGTCACCTTCGGCTTCAGCGAGGCGCCCAACGCGGTGGGCCTGAAGCTGGGCGCCATCGGCGAAAGCCGCACGGTGGGCTATTCCGCCCACGGCGCGGCCGGCATGCTCACGCTCTTCATCCGCGGCGTGATGTGCAACTGGATGGTCTCCACCGGCGTGGTGGCGGCCATGATGTCCACCAGCGTCTCGGGCAAGGTCATCGGCATGTGGATGCCGATCCTGGTGTTCTTCTACATGGGCTTCGAGCACAGCATCGTCAACATGTTCCTGTTCCCCTCGGGCCTGATGCTGGGCGGCAAGTTCACCTTCGTGGACTACCTGCTGTGGAACGAGATCCCGACCGTGCTGGGCAACCTGGTGGGCGGCCTGACCTTCGTCGGTGCCACGCTGTACTCCACGCACTACAAGACGGCGCCGAAGCGCGCGGTGGCCTGATCTGCCACTTGGCGAACAGCTAATTCCGTAAAGACGTGGCCGCGGTGCTGCGCCTGGCGCTGGGCCAGCACTCGGCCGCCGGCGTGCAGCCGGTCAACCAGGACTTCCACGGCGCCGCGGAGCCGGAAGGCCTGGCGCGCCACACCAAGGGCATTGCGCTGGCGCTGGCCGACGGCATCGGCAGCAGCCCCGTCAGCCAGGTGGCCAGCGCGGCGGCGGTGCGCAGCTTCCTGGACGACTACTACGCCACGTCCGAAGCCTGGACCGTGCGCCGCGCGGCGCAGCGCGTCATCGAGGCCAGCAATTCCTGGCTGCATGCGCAGACGCAGCGCGGCGACGGCCGCTACGACAAGGACCGCGGCTACCTCTGCACCTTCACCGCGCTGGTGTTCAAGGGCCGCGAGGCGCACCTCTTCCACGTCGGCGATGCGCGGCTGTACCGCGTGCACGCCCAGTCGCTGGAGCCGCTGACCGAGGACCACCGCGTCCACCTGGGCGGCGGCGAAACCGTGCTGGGCCGCGCGCTGGGCGCCGGGCCGCGCATCGAGATCGACCACGCCAGCTGGCCCACGGCCGTGGGCGACACTTACCTGCTGGCCACCGACGGCGCCTGGGAATGGCTGGACGCCGCGGCCGTGCAGGGCGCCCTGGCGCAGCATGGCGGCGACCTGCAGGCAGCCGCCGAGGGCCTGGTGGCCGCCGCGCTGGCCCGCGGCAGCGACGACAACGCCACCGTGCAACTGGCCCGCGTGGAATCCCTGCCCGAGCCCGAGGCCGACCGCCTGCACCTGGAACGCGCGGGCCTGGCCTTGCCCCCGCCGCTGGCCCCGCGCCAGGCCTTCGAGGGCTTCACCATCGTGCGCGAGCTGCAGGCCAGCGCACGCAGCCACGTCTTCCTGGCCACCGACGACCAGACCGGCCGCCGCGTGGTGCTGAAGACGCCATCGGTCGACCTCAGCGAAGACCCCGCGCACCTCGACCGCTTCGTGCTGGAAGAGTGGGTGGCGCGCCGTGTGGACAGCCCGCACGTGGTGAAGGCCGCGGCGGTGGACCGGCCGCGCCGCCACCTCTTCGTGGCGCTGGAGTACGTGGAAGGCCAGACGCTGGCGCAGTGGATGATCGACCACCCGAAGCCGGGCCTGGACGAGGTGCGCCGCATCGTGGCCCAGGCCGCGCGCGGCCTGCAGGCGCTGCACCGCAAGGAAATGCTGCACCAGGACCTGCGGCCCGAGAACCTGATGGTCGATGCGCAAGGCACCGTGCGCCTGATCGACCTGGGCGGCGTGCACGTGGCCGGGCTGGCGGAAGCCGCGGGCGACCCGCGCGCCACCCAGCTGCTGGGCTCGCTTCAATACACCGCACCCGAGTACTTCACGGGTCAGGGCGGCACGGCGGCGTCCGATCTCTTCGCGCTGGCGGTCATCACCTTCCAGATGCTCACCGGCCAGCTGCCCTATGGCCTTCAGGTGGCGCGCGTGCGCAGTGCGCGCGAGCTGAACGGCTTGCAGCTGGTGTCGCTGCGCGCGCTGCGGCCCGACCTGCCGGACTGGCTGGAGGCGGTGCTGCGCAAGGCCCTGCAGCCGCGGCCCGAGCGGCGGCAGGAGGCCTTGTCGGAATTCGTGCACGACCTGCACGCGCCCGGGCCGCAGTTCCAGCGCGGCCGGCCGGCGGCGCTGATCGAGCGGGACCCGGTGGGCTTCTGGCGCACGATCGCCATCGTGCTGGCGGCCGCCGTGGTGGCCCTGCTGGCGGCGCTCGTCTTGAGGGGGTCCTGAGACCGGCGTGCACTTTGTCACGCACGGCAAACGCTTGGCGACACCCGAACCGATAGATTGGCGCGACCACTTGTCGCTGGGGATCGCCATGAAGCCGATTGAGGGTCACACCAACACGCACCGCGCGGACACCATGCCGCGCTGGTACACCGTCGAGGAATCCACCGACCGCTTCTTCAGCTGGTTCGATGGCAACAAGGACGGCACCATCACCGTGGCGGAGATCGTCGCCACCCTGGACCCCAGCGGCGGGCAGGCGCGCGAGCTGCATGGCGTGGTGGGCAAGATCGTCGACCTGATGGATCCGAACCACGACGGCAAGCTGACCAAGGCCGAGGTGACGGCCGTGCTGGATTCGCTGGACACCAACGGCGATGGCACGCTGACCCCGGCGGACCTCGGCCGCGAGCTGGCGCACCAGGGACTGGCGCCGGTGCTGGGGGTGATGCTGCAGGGCGGCCCGGTGTCCGGCCCGCCGGAGCGGGACAACAACAACGGCGTGGCCATCGGCGACGTGGTCGATTCGCTGCTGTCGCGCTTCGACGGGAACGCCAATGGCGCCCTGACGCTCACCGAGCTGCTCGCGGTGCTGGATCCCGGCGGCCACCGGCAGAAGCTGAAGGACGCGCTGACGCCGCTCGTGGCGGCGGTGGACAGCAACCACGACGGCGCGATGAGCACCGCCGAGCTGACGGCCGCCGTGGCGTCGCTGGACGGCAACGGCAACGGCCGCCTGGACCACGGCGACCATGTGCCCGGCCCGGGGTCGGCCGACGACATCGACCTGATCGGCGTGCTGCTGCCGAAGTTCCGCCACTTCGACGGCATGGGTCCCGATTCGCCCTGAGTGGCACGCGTCAATGACGCGTTAGAGACGCGGCACAGGCGGGCCGGCCGCGGGCCATCCGTCCGCATGGGCGGGCGCGGCGCACAATCGCGGGCTTGCCGCCCGCGTCACGTCGCCTGGAGGTCCCATGCCCCCGTCACCGCCCCCGCTGGCCCAACGCACCGCGCTGATGACGCCCATCGGCGTCGAACGCATGGGCGACGCCGCCGACGCGCTGCGCGACCCGCGCGTGCTGCGCCTGGAGAACCTGGACACCGACCTGCTGCCGCCGCCCGCCGCGCTGGCGCTGAGCGAGGCCGAGGTGCGCAGCGACGACGCCAACAGCTACCTGCCGTTCTTCGGCCACGACCGGCTGCGCCGCGCCGC
>CBIHPZ010000542.1:0-3504 GCA_966211865.1 uncultured Aquabacterium sp. | reverse complement strand
GTTGCACATCATCGACACGTAGTCGAGACGGTCCATGTACGGCAGCGACTGGATGTAGGTCTTGCTCTCGGCCAGCTTCTCGGTGGCGCGGTGCAGGAGGCCGATGTGCGGGTCGGCGCGCTGGATGACTTCGCCGTCCAGCTCGAGCACGAGACGCAGAACCCCGTGCGCCGCAGGATGCTGCGGGCCAAAGTTCAGCGTGTAGTTCTTGATTTCAGCCATGTCAGTGCAATCCGCCGTAGTTGTCTTCGCGGATGATTCGCGGCGTGATTTCGCGCGGCTCGATGGTCACCGGCTGGTAGATCACGCGCTTCTGCTCGGGGTCGTAGCGCATCTCGACGTGGCCCGACACCGGGAAGTCCTTGCGCAGCGGGTGGCCGATGAAGCCGTAGTCGGTGAGGATGCGGCGCAGGTCGACGTGGCCGTCGAAGATGACGCCCACCATGTCGAAGGCCTCGCGCTCGAACCAGTTGGCGCCGGCCCACACCTCGGTCAGGCTGGCCACCACGGGCACGTCGTCGTCCGGCGCAAACACCTTCAGGCGCACGCGCCAGTTCTTGCTAACGGACAAAAGGTGCGACACGATGCAGTAGCGGGGGCCGTCCCAGGGCTGGTCCTTGTAGCTGCTGTAGTCGAGGCCGCAGAGGTCGATGAGCGTTTCGAACTTCAGCGAAGCGTCGTCGCGCAGCGTCTTGGCCACATCGAGGTAGTTCGACGAAGACACCGTGATGGTGATCTCACCACGGTCGCGCTTGAAGGTCTTGATCTTGTCGCCGAGCACGCCCTCGAGGGCGGCCTGCAGCATGTCGAGTCGTTGCGTCATCTCAGGTGCACCTTCTCAAGCCCGGGCGATCGTGTTCTCGCGGCGGATCTTGGCCTGCAGTTGCAGGATGCCGTACAGCAGCGCCTCGGCGGTGGGCGGGCAGCCCGGCACGTAGACATCCACCGGCACGATGCGGTCGCAGCCACGCACGACCGAGTAGCTGTAGTGGTAGTAGCCGCCGCCGTTGGCGCAGGAGCCCATGCTGAGCACCCAGCGCGGCTCGGCCATCTGGTCGTACACCTTGCGCAGCGCCGGGCCCATCTTGTTGCACAGCGTGCCGGCCACGATCATCAGGTCGCTCTGGCGTGGGCTGGGGCGGAACAGCATGCCGAAGCGGTCGATGTCATAACGCGCAGCGCCCGCGTGGATCATCTCCACCGCGCAGCACGCGAGGCCGAAGGTCATCGGCCACAGCGAGCCGGTCTTCGACCAGTTGATCAGCTTGTCGACCGAGGTGGTGACGAAGCCTTCCTTCAGTACGCCTTCAATGCCCATGGCAGTGTCCCAATCTTTCGCTTCCTTCGCGGCCCGGCAACGGCGCCGGCCCGCTCCCTGTGGGATTCGACCCGCGCGGGATCATTCCCAATCCAGGGCGCCCTTCTTCCACTCGTAGATGAAGCCCACGACGAGGATGGCCAGGAAAATCATCATGGCCCAGAAGCCGGTGGCACCGATGTCCTTCAGCGCCACGGCCCAGGGAAAGAGGAACGCGATCTCGAGGTCGAACAGGATGAAGAGGATCGCAACGAGGTAATAGCGCACGTCGAACTTCATGCGCGCGTCTTCAAACGCCTCGAAGCCGCACTCGTAGGGGCTGTTCTTCTGCGCGTCAGGGCGGTTGGGGCCGAAGAGGAAACCCAGGGCCTGCGGGGCCACCCCTACCGCCACACCGACCAGGATGAACAGGATGACAGGGAGGTACTGTTGCAGGTCCATGGGTGGCGTCGGCTTGGTGTCAGGTTTCGATCCGGCGTAAAAAAGGCGCGCCGCCCGCAACAGACCCTGTTGCCACGGTGCGCCCCCTTTGGTGCAGCTTGTGCTCCCTGCCTGCAGGGCGCCTTCCAGGCACCGGATGAGAACCTGGACTGCTTGAAACCTTGGTGCCGACGGCGAGACTCGAACTCGCACAGCTTTCGCCACTACCCCCTCAAGATAGCGTGTCTACCAATTTCACCACGTCGGCTTTTTTGCGAACCTTGACCGAACCCAAGGGTTGGTCCCGGTTCATTTTGCGCTGTTCAGGTGGCATGAGGAGGAGCGCCCTGAACAGCCTGAGATTCTAATCCGAAATGCGGACGATTCCTCGCTGGGGGCCCCTCGCGCTGCGCTGATTGCACAGGGGCCGGCGCATCACTTGCCCGGAATTTCGCCAGCGGATGCCGCAGCGGCGGGCGCGGAAGCCGGGATGGCGGCCGGTGCCGGCGCCAGCCCAGGAATGGCCGCCTGCGCCGGCGCAGACGGCGCGCTGGCGGCAGGGGCCGCGCGGTCGAGCAGGCTTTCGGAAGACGCTGCCCGGGGCTTGCTGCCGGTGTTCGCCATGAAAGCCAGCACCAGCGTGCAGACGAAGAAGACAGTGGCGCAGGCGGCCGTGAAGCGCGACAGGAAGTTGGCGCTGCCCGTGGCGCCGAACAGGCTGCCGGAGGCGCCGCTGCCGAAAGAGGCCCCCATGTCCGCGCCCTTGCCGTGCTGCACCAGCACCAGGCCGATCATCGCCAGCGCGGCCAGCAACTGCAGCACCAGCACGAGGTTCATCCAGATATGCATGTTCCAGTTTCTCCAGGAATCGTTCTATGACCGCGGGCGTTCAACCGGCCGCGCGGCAGATGGCGATGAAGTCGGCGGCCTTCAGGCTCGCGCCGCCGATCAGGCCGCCATCGATGTCGGGTTGTGCGAACAGCGTCGCCGCGTTGTCGGGCTTCACGCTGCCGCCGTAGAGGATCTTCATGTCCTTGGCATGCGCCGTGGCAGCTTCCAGCTGGGCGCGCAGCACGGCATGCACGGCCTGCGCCTGCTCCGGCGTGGCGGTACGGCCGGTGCCGATGGCCCACACGGGTTCGTAGGCCACCACCATCTCGCCGGCGCAGTGGCCCAGCGTGTGGATGACGGCGGACAGCTGGCGCTTGACGACGGCCTCGGTCTGTCCCGAGTCGCGCTCGGCCAGGGTTTCACCGACGCACACAATGGGCGTTATGCCGCGGGCCAACGCGGCCTTGGCCTTGTCGGCCACCAGCTGGTCGGATTCCTGGTGGTACTGCCGGCGCTCGGAGTGGCCCACGATGACATGGCGGCAGCCGAACTCCAGCAACATCCCGACCGAGACCTCGCCGGTGTAGGCGCCCTGCTCGTGGGCGGAGCAGTCCTGCGCGCCCCAGCGGATGTCGGTGCCGGCCAGCGTCACCGCCGTCTCCGACAGGTAGGGGAACGGCACGCACACGGCCACGTCGCAGGCAAAGGGCCGGGCCGCGCAGATGCCGGCCAGCAGTTCGGCGTTCACCGGGCGGCTGCCGTGCATCTTCCAGTTGCCGGCCACGAGTTTGCGTCGCATCGGATATTCCTCTTCAGATCTTCCAGTCCAGCACGATCTTGCCCACGTGCTGGCTTGACTCCATCAGGGCGTGGGCCTGGGCGGCCTGCGCGGCCGGGAACACGCGGTGGATCACCGGCTTCACCGTGCCCGCCTC
>CBIHPZ010000541.1:0-3508 GCA_966211865.1 uncultured Aquabacterium sp. | reverse complement strand
GGCGGCCGGCTGACGCTGCATGCCGCCATGCCCACGCGCCGCCACCTGCCGGCGCGCAGCCGCGCCTTCGTCGACCTGCTGGTGGAGCGTTTCGGCGGCCGCCTGGAGCGGGATCCGTGGCTGAAGGAAGGAATGCTGAACCCCAAGTAGCCTTGCATTTTGGAAGTCGCCCTTCCAAAATACAAGGCATGTTTGACCGACTGCTGAATGCTTCACTGCAAGCCGCTGCGGCTCGTTTCCCGGTTGTGGTGGTGCTGGGCGCACGCCAGGTCGGCAAGACCACCTTGGCCCGCGCGGCCTTTCCGGCGCACCGCTACTTCGACCTCGAGGATCCCCTCACGGCAGATCGATTCCGGCGCGATGCCAGGTTCGAACTGGATGCGGTGGACGGTGCCGGCCTTGTGCTGGACGAGGCCCAGGCGGTACCGGCGGTTTTCGCAGCCCTGCGTGGTGCTGTGGATGCCCGGCGCTCCGACTCCGGTCGATTCGTCGTGCTTGGGTCAGCCCAGCCTGCGCTGGTGCGCGGCGTGTCCGAGTCATTGGCCGGCCGCGCCGCCGTCATTGAACTCGACCCTTTGACTGCAGCGGAAGCGGCCACCGGAGAGAGCCCTGCGGCGTGGCGGGACGTGTGGCTCAAAGGGGGCCTGCCGGACGCGTTACGCGGTGACTTCCGTGCCTGGTGGGAGTCCTATCTGCGTCTGGTTTTGGAGCGCGACCTGCCGCAATACGGCGTGCAGGCCGATCCCCTGTTCATGCGCCGCCTGTTGACGATGCTGGCGCACCAGCACGGCGGGTTGCTGAACTCCTCATCGCTGGGTTCGTCGCTCGGCGTGTCGCACCACACGGTGCAGCGTCACCTCGATGTGCTGGAGGCCATCTATCTGGTGCGGCGCTTGCAGCCGTACTTTCGCAACATCGGCAAGCGGCTCACGAAGTCGCCCAAGGTTTACTTGCGGGACAGCGGGTTGCTGCACCATCTGCTGAACATCTCGACGGCCGATGAATTGTTCAACCATCCTTCCCGCGGTGCCAGCTGGGAAGGTTTTGTTGTCGAAGACGTGCTGCGGCGCGAGCGGCTGATCCATCGGTGGTCTCAACCCTTCTTTTGGCGCACTGCCGCAGGCGCGGAAATCGACCTGCTGCTCGATCGGGGTGACGAGCGCGTTGCCATCGAGGTCAAGGCCGGGCGCGGCGACGACGCGCGGGCCGTGCGCGTGCTGCGCGAAGCCATGCCGGACGTGGATGCCCGGCGCGGCTGGATCGTCGATCAGGCGCCGGGAATAGAGCGCGTGTCGGACTCCATCGCTCGGGCCGGGTTCGAGTCCGTGCGCGAAGGCGCGCCCTGACCCGCCCCGATCCGCTGGCTACTGCAACTCCACCCCCGCCTTCTTCACCAGGGCCGCGTACTTGGCGAGTTCGGACCGGAAGAAGCCCTGCGCGTGGTCGGTGCTGCTGACGTTGATGACGTTGCCCTGCCTGGCCATCGCTTCCTTCACGTCCGGCGCGTTGAAGGCGGTGACCACCGCGTCGTGCACGCGCTTGACCTCGGCCGGTGCCATGCCCTTCGGGCCGATCACCGCGAACCAGGCTTCCACCACGTAGTTGGGCACGCCCTGCTCGGCGAAGGTGGGGATGTCGGGCGCGGCGGCCACGCGTTCCTTCGTGGCGATGCCGATGGCGCGCAGCGCGCCGCTCTTCAGCTGGCCCTGCACGCTGGGCAGCGCCACGGTGCCGAATTCCACCTGGCCGCCGATCAGGTCCGTCACCATCGGGCCCACGCCCTTGTAGGGAATGTGGCGGGCCTTGGCGTGGATCTCGTCCAGGTACATCTCGGCCGCCAGGTGCAGGATGGTGCCGTTGCCGCCGCTGGCGTAGTTCAACTCGCCCGGCTTGGCCTTGAGCAAGGCCGCGAATTCCTTGGCGTCCTTGGCCGGCACCTTCGGGTTCACCACCAGCACCACCGGCGTGAAGCCGCAGATGGCGATCGGCGTGAAGTCGTTCGGCATGTTGAAGGGCAGCGTCTTGTAGACGCTGGGGAAGATCACGACGTTGTTCGACACCACGCTCAGCGTCATGCCGTCCGGCGCGGAACGGGCCAGCGCCTGCAGGCCCACGATGCCGCCGGCGCCGGGCTGGTTGTCGACGATGACGGACATGCCCAGCGCCTTGGCCAGCGCCGGCTGCGCGGCGCGGGTGATGGCGTCCACGCCCGAGCCGGTGGCATTGGGCAGCACGAACTTCACCACCTTGTCCTGCGCCTGGGCGGCGGGCAGCAGCGCAGAGGCGCCCGCGGCGCCCAGCAGTTGCAAGGCATGGCGGCGATTGAAGCGGTCGGTGCTCATCGTGTGTCTCCGTGTTCTTCAGTGGGATCGAGGGTGCGGGATCGTGGGTGTCGAATCGTGGGTCAGGCGGCGGCCTGCCGGCTTCGCAAGGCGGCGATCTGGCTTTCGTTGTAGCCGATGGACCGCAGCAGTTCATCGGTGTGTTCACCGCGTTTGGGCGGGTGCAGGCGCACGCCCAGGCGGCTGCCTTCCATGGTGATCGGGAACAGCGTGGTCTTCACGCGCTGGCCGGCCTTCTCGCCGTCGGCCACCAGCACGTCGGCCAGGCCACCGGTGGCCAGCAGGTGCGGGTCGTCCAGCAGGTCTTCCGGCTTGCGGATGGGGGCGAAGGGCAGGCCGGCGCGTTCCATGAGGGTGGCCAGTTCGTCGGCCGAGCGGTGCGAAAGCCGTTCACGCAATTGCGCCAGCAGCGCGGGGCGCTGTTCCACCCGCTGGTTGTTGGTGGCCAGCGCCGGGTCGGCCTTCAGGTCGCCAAAGTCCATCACGTCGCAGAAGGTGCGCCATTGCGCGTCACTCACGGCGGCCAGGAAGATCTGCTCGCCATCCTTCACGGTGAACACGTCGTAGATGGCCCAGGGGTTGTCGCGCGCCGGCATGGGCGCGGGGTGGCGGCCGGTCATCGCGTACTGCAGCATGTGCTGGCCCATCAGGAACACGTTGTTCTCGTACAGGGCCGATTGCACTTCCATGCCGCGGCCGGTGATGCCGCGCTGGATCAGCGCGCCCAGGCAGCCGATGGCGCCGAACAGGCCGCCCATGATGTCGTTGACGCTGGTGCCGGCGCGCAGCGGGTCGCCCGGGCGGCCGGTCATGTAGGCCAGGCCGCCCATCATCTGCACCACCTCGTCCAGCGCGGTGCGGTGGTCGTAGGGGCCGGGCAGGAAGCCCTTGTGGCTGACGTAGATAAGACGCGGGTTCACGGCCGAGAGGCTGGCGTAATCCAGCCCGTATTTCCCCATCGTGCCCGGCTTGAAGTTCTCGATCACCACGTCGGCGCTGGCGGCCAGGCGGCGCGCGGCCTCGGCGCCTTCGGTGCTGTGCAGGTCCAGCTGGATGCTCTTCTTGTTGCGGTTGAACATCGGGAAGAAGCCCGCGCCCGCGCCCAGCAGCGACCGCGTGCCTTCGCCGCTGATGGGCTCCACCTTGATCACCTCGGCGCCCATGTC
>CBIHPZ010000540.1:0-3521 GCA_966211865.1 uncultured Aquabacterium sp. | reverse complement strand
AGTGGCGAAGTGGCGAAGTGGCGCGGCGGCCGTCGCCCGGCTCAGCCGCGCTGCAGCGTCACGTAAAGGCCCATCACCGGCCGCCGCTGGTCCTCGCGCAGCGGCTGCTGGTCCACCTGGCGAAGGCTGAACCCGTGGCGCGTCGCCAGCGCCTGCAGATAACGCCTGGAGTGTGCGTAGCGCGAGCTGGGCAGCAGCCGGAAATCGTGCGCGTCGTCCTCGGCCTCGGCCGAGAGGGCGAACACCCCGCCGGGCAGCAGCACGCGCCGCACGCCGGCGAACACCGCGTCCAGGTCGCCGACGTAGATGAACACGTCGGCCGCCAGCACCAGTTGGTAGCGCGCCTCGGTGGCCCGCAGGTGCTGGCCCAGCTCGGCTTCGAACAGCTCGCCGTACACGCCGCGCGCGCGGGCGCGGGCCAGCATCTGCGGGGCCAGGTCCACGCCATCGAGGCGGCCGACACGCAGCGCCCGGGCGGTGCGCAGTGCCTCGCCGCACAGGCCCGTGCCGCAGCCCAGGTCCAGCGCGCTGTCGAAGCGGGTGAAGCCCTGCGCTGCCAGCCCGTCCACCAGCCGTTGCGGCGCGTCGTAGTGCAGCACCTGCACCAGGTGCTGGTCGAAGCCGTCGGCATAGCTGTCGAACAGGAAGCGCACGTAGGGCGCGGGCGACTGCGCGGGTGCGGCCTCGCCGGTGACGGAGGCCAGCAGGTAGCGCGTCACCTCCGGATCGGCGCCCTGGGCCAGGGCTTGGCGGAAGCAGTGCGCCGCCTCTTCCAGTTGCCCGCGGTCCTTCAGCACCGCGCCGCGGTGGCTCCAGGCGTCGGCCAGCGTGGGGTCGGCGGTGGTGGCGCGTTCGAAGCAGGGCAGGGCCTCGTCATGCCGCTCCAGGGCCTGCAGCGCCTGGCCGCGGTGCAGCCAGGCGGCGGCGTGTCCGGGCTGGCGCTCGCACAGCTGTTCATAACACGTCAAGGCCTCGTCCATGCGCTGCAGCCGGCTCAGCGCCAGCCCGCGCTGCAGCCAGGCGGCGTGGCGCCCGGGCGCCAGGGCCAGCAGCCGGGCCAGGCTGGCGGCGGCTTCGTCGTCGCGGTCCAGTGCCAGCAGCGCGTCGGCGTGGTGGGCCCAGGCGTCGGCCGACCCGGGCTCGGCCGCCAGCACCGGTTCCAGCGCGGCCAGTGCCTCGGCCGGACGGTCCTGCCGCAGCAGCGCCAGCGCCAGGTTCTGCAGCGTGGATGGTCGCCCGGGCAGGTGCTGCAGCGAACGGCGCAGCGCGGCTTCGGCCTCGGCCCAGCGCTGTGCCTCCAGGTGGGCGACACCGTCGAAGAAGGCCTGCTTCGCGGCGTCGAAGGCCGTGGGGTCCATGCGGGGCTCCGGCGGGGGTGAAGGTTTCTTCAGCGCCGCTCGGCCCAGGCCAGCCTCAGCGCCAGCCCGACGAAGCCCAGGCCCAGCGCCGCCTGCAGCCAGGCGCCGACCCGGCGCGACGCCTGCAAGCGCCGCGCCGCCAGCGCCGCGGCGATGCCGATGGCGCTGTTCACCAGCGTGCCGTTGATCGTGAAGACCAGGCCCAGCAGCGACAGCGCGGCGGCCTGCTGCGGGGCGTCGGCGCGCACGAACTGCGGCAGGAAGGCGATGAAGAACAGCGCCACCTTGGGGTTGGTCGCGTTGATCAGCACGCCGTCGCGGAAGACGCGCCAGAGCTGCTGCGCCTGCGGCTGCGCCGCGCGCCGCGCGGCATCGTCGTCGGTGTCGGCATCGACAGTGGCGTGGCTGGCCGAGCGCAGCGTGCGCCGGGCCGCCATCATCAGCCCCGCGCCCAGCCAGGCCAGGTAGCCGGCGCCCAGCAGCTTCAGCACCGAGAAGGCGAGCGGTGAAGCGGCGATGGCGGCGCTGATGCCCAGCGTGGCCAGCGCGACATGGAACAGGCAGCCGGCGCCGATGCCCAGCGCGGCCACCACGCCGGCGCGCGGTCCTTGCGACGCGGCGCGCGAGACGGTGTAGGCCACGTCGGCCCCCGGCGTCAGGTTCAGCAGCAGGCCGGCGATGACGAACATCCAGGGATCGGTGATGGCGTCCAGCATGGCGGGCGGCGAGGGCGCGTGGCGAAGCCGGCATTCTGGACCGGGCGACCCACGAACGGCCGCGGACCTTGCGTGCGGGGCGGACGCTGGCGCGGCTCGTCGGCGGGCAGCCGATGCTCCGGGCCGTTGACGGACGCCGGCCATGGCCGCTCACTTCCGGCGTTTGGAAGCCCGGGTGCGCGATGAAGCTCCAGGGGCCTGCTTAGTGCGCCCTCACCCGGGCAGTCACCCCGGCCGCCGCCCGACCGCCTTGAAGAAGGTGTAGCTGAAGCTGCCATCGCTGTCGGCCGCGCGGTGCAGCGCGCGCACCCCGGCGTCGAAGCGGCCGGCGTCGAGCAGGCCGGCGGCCAGCGCCTCCGCCCGCACGCCTTCCACCATGGCGGCGAAGGTGCGCCGGGTGAACGCGTCGGCCAGCGCGGGGTCGCCGCCGTCGGCGTAGACCTGGCGCGGCGACACGCGCAGATCCACGAACCCGGCATCACGCAGCAGCGGGTGGAGCCGCCGGCCGATCAGCGCGTCGCCGCCGGCGCGGCGCTGCAGCTGCACCAGCGCGTCGACGGCGGCGCGCGCATCGGCATCCTCCGGGTGCATCAGGGTCGTGCCGTGGTCGCCTTCGATGACGGTGAGCGTGCCGCCCGGGCGCAGCAGGCCGCGCAGCGCCGCCAGCGCCTGCGGCGGCCGCGGCAGGTGTTCCAGCACGAAGCAGACGAACACGTGGTCGAAGTGGGCCGCGGGGAAGGGCGGCTGCACCAGGTCGGCCTGCAGCACCTGCACGCGGTCGCCCAGGCCCGCTTCCAGGCAGCGGCGCCGCGTGGCCTCGACCGAGGTGGCGTCGATGTCGATGGCGGTGATGTGCGCCCCCGGGCTCTGGCGTGCCAGGGTCACCGTCTGCGCGCCGACGCCGCAGCCAGCCTCCAGCACCCGGCTGCCGGCGGGGTAGTGCGTGTCGGCGTGCAGCAGCCGGGCCAGGGCGCCGGCCTGGTCGTGCAGGCGCTGCTGCTCGCGCTCTTGATAACCGTGAACGTACGCGGCGGAGGTCATGCGGAAAGGTCCTGCGGTGATGCGATGCCGCGCAGTCTCCGGCGCGGCGGCCGCCGCGTCTTGAACGTTATTGCGGCGCCCGCGTGGCCGCGCGCCAGGCGCCCGGCGTGTAGCCGAACTGGCGGCTGAAGTGGCGCGTGAGGTGGCTCTGGTCGGCAAAGCCGGCGTCGGCGGCGGCCTGCGCCAGGCCGTGGCCCTGGCGGATGAGCTGGCGCGCGCGCTCCAGGCGCTGCTGCAGCAGCCAGGCGTGCGGCGGCAGGCCGTGCGCCTGCTGGAAGCGCCGCAGCAGCTGGAAGCGGCTGCAGCCGGCCAGTTCGGCCAATTCGGCCAGCGTGGGCGCGTGCAGCAGGTCGTCGGCCAGGCGTTCGTGCACCCGCGCCAGCGGGCCGCCGACCGGGCCGCCGTT
>CBIHPZ010000539.1:0-3526 GCA_966211865.1 uncultured Aquabacterium sp. | reverse complement strand
CGTGGTGAAGGTGGTGCCGCAGGCGGCGAATGTGACGATCACGTTGCCCTGATCGTGCCCACCTGGACGCCTGGGGCTGGCGTCACAACCAGCCGTTCGCACGTGCGATTCGGACCGCGTCCGTCTTGTTGGAACAGCCGAGACGCTCCAGCGCCTGACCCAGCACGTTCTTGATGGTGCTGTACTTGCGACCGACGATGTCAGCAGTCTCGGCTGCCGTCTTTCCACGTTCGGCCCAGATCAGGTATTGGCGCATCGCGGGCGTCAGAGGCGAGCCTGCCCGCAGCGCAGACACGATCAAGGGCGCCAATGCCCTGTTGCTCCCGGCGACGGCATGAAGGCCCAGAAGCGCGACATCAGCCGCAACACGGACCCGCTCATCCTCACGAATCCGTTCGCGGCGCTGGACGCTGAAAATAGCCTTTAGCGGCCGGCTGAACTCACAGAGCAGCAGCGGAAGCTGGACCGTCACGCCATGGGACCTGTCGTTTTCCACGCACCAGTCCCGTACTCCGTCCAATCCGGCCTCGATGTAGTCGTCGCCGTCCCAAACCACGGGTACCAGGGAGCGCCGGAGGCTCATGAGCACCGGGTCGCTTGCCGGATCTCCGACATCATGGTCATAGGGGCTGGCAAGGTCTGACGCTGCGCCAACAGCGCGGTCAAAGATGATCACCTTGTCCGACCACTCCTTGATGGCGAAAGCCGATGGCTCTGGCGTGGGCGCGACAAGCATCACCTGTGCGAACTGAAAGCCGAAGCGCTCCGCCGCAGTGTCCATCGCATGGACGATGCGATCAGGCGTGTCGGCCTCGCTGAGCGCTTCAAGCACGTTTCGCTCGACCGGCGGCCGGCGCCGGCGCGTCCTCAGGCTTGCCTCAACGGCCTCACCAAGCAAAGCTGACGTCACGTGGTTTCTCCCCAATGGAGGGGACGATAGCAGGCAAGGCCCTTCATTCAGCGCCCACCGCCGCGGTTCTAGGGGGTGGCCCGCCGATGGCCGTCTGCGCTTGCCGCCGCGAGGCCGGCGCGGGCGGCCGACTTGCGCATGGGCAACCTTACCCATGGTCAGGCAAGGATGAACGCGATGCAATTCCCGCAGGTCCGCGCGATGCCCTGCGCGCTCAACGACATCTGAAGAGAGAGACGGGATGTTGCTTCCTTCGGTCGAATCGCCACGCTGCGCAGGCCGCGGTGCCGATGCAGAGGCATTGCCGCAGCAAGCGCCGAACAGCAGCATGCTGCTGCGGCGGATCAGCCCCCTGCGCGCCGCAGACGGCGCGGCCACGGAACAGGACCACCAGGGCAGCGCCTTGCTGCATTTGGGTGCCGAGAACACGGCGATGTCCAGGTGCAAGCAGGCTGGTACGGCAGCCGGGCGCGTTGCCGACACGATGTCACGTCCAGTCAGCCTGGGAGAAGTGCTGGGCTGGAGCGCAGCCCGGAGGTCGGGGCTCACGCTGCCGTGCGCATCGCCCTTCTCCGATCCGCACCCGGGGACCTGCACCGGCGCCGGCCTGACCGTGCTCTCCGCCTGGCAGGGGGAACGCTTTGTAATGCGACACGGAGACAACTACGGCCAGGTGCAGGTGCGCCGTGGCGATGGGGCGTGGGAGAGCGTCGGGGCCGTGGCGGACTACATGCCGGCTGGCGACGGCCGGCGCTACCTGCGTGAAGTCGGAAGCGCGTACGGCGAATTCCAGCTGCGGCGAAATGGCGCTTGGGTGAGCGAATCCGCAGCGAATGGCCGCCAGGTAAGGCTCTACCTGATCGACGGCCGATTCGAGATGCTCACCGACGAGCAGCACGCAAGGCGCGGTGGGCCGCCGCTTTCGCAGAACGACGGTTGGCGGTGCCTACATCATCTGTCGCTTGAGCACCGCTAATTCGGAAAATGAGCGACGTGGCCACTACGCATCCAACTGCTTCTGGAACACCAACCCCGCATGCTCCCGCAGCGCGTGGAACTTGATCTTGGGCCAGTTGCTTTCAATGGCGCGCAATTCGGGCGCGTATTCAACCAGCAGCGTGGGCGCATTCACCGCGTCATAAGCCATGCGGTGGCTGTTGCCGGCGATGAAGCGCTGCAGTTCCTTGTCGCCGCCGTCGGCCTCGTCGCAGGTCACCCAGCGCGCGATGGAGAAGCGGCAGGGGCTGATGCGGGCCTTGCAGCCGTATTCATGCTCCAGGCGGTGCGCCACCACCTCGAATTGCAGCTGGCCCACGGCGCCCAGCATCAGGACTGAGCCGGCCACCGGGCGGAAGACCTGGATCGCGCCTTCTTCGCCCAGCTGCTGCAGGCCGGCCTTCAGCTGCTTGGTCTTCAGCGGGTCGGCCACCTCGACCATGCGGAACATCTCGGGTGCAAAGAAGGGCAGGCCGGTGAACTGCAGGCTCTCGCCTTCGGTCAGCGTATCGCCCAGCTGCAGCACGCCGTGGTTGGGAATGCCGATGATGTCGCCGGCGAAAGCCTCGTCCAGCAATTCACGGCGCTGGCTGAGGAAGGACACCACGGTGTTGGGGCGCAGTTCCTTGCCGGAGCGCACCACCTTCAATCGCATGCCGCGCTGGAAGTGGCCCGAAGCCACGCGCAGGAAGGCGATGCGGTCGCGGTGCGCCGGGTCCATGTTGGCCTGGATCTTGAAGACCACGCCGGTGAACTTGGGCTCGGCGGGCTTGACCTCGCGCTGGATGGCGGGCCGCACGCCGGGCGCGGGGGCCAGGTCCACCAGCGCGTCCAGCACCTCGCGCACGCCGAAGTTGTTGACGGCGGAGCCGAAGAACATCGGCGTCTGCTTGCCGGACAGGAACTGCCCGGCGTCGAAGGCGGGCGCGGCTTCACGCACCAGCTCGATCTCGCCCTGCGCCTGCTCGTACTGCATGCCGAAGCGCTCGGCATAGGCGGGGTTGTCCAGCCCCTGCAGGATCTCGTCGTCGCCGCCGGCCCGGTCTTCGCCGGGGCTGAAGACGCGCATCTGTTCTTCCCGCAGGTCCAGCACGCCGTGGAAGACCTTGCCCATGCCCACCGGCCAGGTGAAGGGCACCACGGTCATGCCCAGCTCGCGCTCGATCTCGTCCATCAGGTCGAGCGGCTCCTTCACCTCGCGGTCCATCTTGTTGACGAAGGTGAGGATGGGCGTGTTGCGCGCGCGGCAGACCTGCAGCAGGCGCCGGGTCTGCGGCTCGACGCCGTTGGCCGCGTCGATCACCATCAGCGCGGCGTCCACCGCGGTGAGCACGCGGTAGGTGTCTTCCGAGAAGTCCTGGTGGCCCGGGGTGTCCAGCAGGTTGATCACGCAGTCGCGGTACTCCATCTGCATCACGCTGGAAGCCACCGAGATGCCGCGCTGCTTCTCGATCTCCATCCAGTCCGACGTCGCATGGCGGCTGGCCTTGCGCGCCTTCACCGAGCCGGCGATCTGGATGGCGCCAGAGAACAGCAGCAGCTTCTCGGTCAGCGTGGTCTTGCCCGCGTCGGGGTGGGAAATGATCGCGAAGGTGCGGCGGCGGCGCACCTGCTGGTCGA
>CBIHPZ010000538.1:0-3535 GCA_966211865.1 uncultured Aquabacterium sp. | reverse complement strand
CGCCGCGGCATGACCCGCGTGCCCGAGCTGCTGGCCGCCGGCGTCAACGTCGCCTTCGGCCACGACTGCGTGATGGACCCCTGGTACGCGATGGGCTCGGGCGACATGCTGGAGGTGGCGCAAATGGGCCTGCACGTGGCGCAAATGACCTCGCAGGCCGGCATGAAGGCCTGCTTCGACGCGGTGACCGTGAATGCCGCGCGGGTGATGGGCCTGGAAGGCTACGGGCTGGATGTCGGCTGCCGCGCCGATGCCGTGTTATTGCAGGCGCGCTCGCCGGTGGAGGCGATCCGCCTGCAGGCCGCGCGGCTGGCGGTGCTGCGGGGGGGCGAGGTGATCGCCCAAAGCGAACCCGCCCAGGCGCGGCTGCGGCTGGGCGGGCGGGAAGGGCTGGTGGATTGGACCTTGCGGCGCTGAGCGCCGCTCGTCAGCGAAACCTCAGTTGCCCACAGCGGGACAGTCGGTAGCCCGGCTACCACCGCTGCCCCGGCACACCTGATGCTCGGTGGTCTTGAGACCATCGACTGTTGGACAGGTTGCGTTCTTGGCCAGCACGTAGTTCTGATTGTCCAGTGACTCCGCGACATTCGAGTAGTCCTGGTGGTTGCGCATGTTGGGGTTCGCGTCGGCGCCAGCAGTACTGGCATCGAATTCAAAACGGCACACGGTGTAGTCGGTGGTACCACTGTTGAGCGCAGCGGCGGCCAATCGGATCTTGCCGCTCCACATGGCACCCGGAGACGGAACCTTCAGGATGCACATGTAGTACTTGTAGCCGGCGATGGGCGACTTGGTGTTCTGGTCTTCCGCATCCCGAACGGAACAAATCGTCTCATCCCCTTGAACGACCCCTGTCAGCGAAGCGGTGCTAACGCCCAAGTCAGCCGGGAACACATTGGCTGCGCCGGAGAAGCCATTGAGTGAGATGTAGCCGGCCACCACATAGGCACTCACCGGCGGGCAGGTGCTGTCGTTTACCTCAGAGGCCTTGGTCACCATGATCTTGCACATGCGCACCACATAGCCCGTCTCATTGCTGAAGATGACAGAGTACTTCCCGATGGGGATCGCGCTGGTCCCGTCACCGAGGTCCGTTGCCGGCACGGGAATGTTCAGGCTCCGGTTCTTGGGGCGCTTCAGCGTCGTGTTGCCGGGCAGCGGGAATGCGAGCGACCCGACATCGGCAGGATTGGTCTTCGAGATGATGGTGTTGAACGTCAAGCTCTGCTTGTCGTCGTCGCCATTCACGCTGTCCGCCCACAGCACCTTCACCTGGACACGCCGCCAGGCGTCATCGGCACTGTCCAACAAGGTCCAGCTGCGCTCGAACTTTGCGTTGGTGTGGTAGGTCTCGCCATTGAACACCGTGCCGTCCGTGATCTGGTCGCTCGAACTGGTCATGCCATACCAAGAAGCGACGCCGGGCGATGCGGTGATCTGCGTGTAGCCACGCAGTTCCTCGACCTTTTCCTGCGCCAGGCGGGCGGCCTCGCCGCGCTGGCGCGCCACGTCTTCGCCGTGCGACAGCTTCATGCCGACACCCGCGATGGCGAGCAGCCCGAAGGCGGTGACCACCAGCGCGATCAGCGACTCAAGCAGCGAAAAGCCTCGCTGCCGGCGGTTGAGGCGATGGTTCATTTCTTGGCATCCGAATCAAGGATGAAATCGCGCCAGCTGCCTGGCACCCGCACCAGCGGCGCACTCGACCGGCGCGCGTTCTTCAGCGTCTCCGGGTCGTATTCCAGCGTGCCGTTGCCGTTGGTGTTGTAGGCCGCGCAGGTCACCTGCGCGCCGTAGATGGTGGCCGACCCGGTGCCGATGTCGTTCCAGTCGGCGCTGTTGGAAAAGATCATGCCGTAGAAGGTGTTGTCGCCATTGATCTTGATGGCGTTGGGCGTGACGATCGTGATCGGCCTGATCTTCGATCCAAAGGTGTTGTTGCCACTCAGTTGCAGATCGGTTTCGAAGTAGAACGATTGATCGCCCCCCGCAATGGCGGCATCCAGCTTGCTCTTGCAATCCGCGGCGCTGCCGCAACTGATCTTCGTGGTGGTCGTCGCATCGCGGAACTGCTCGATGGTCATGCTGAAGTACGCCATGAACATCGCCGACTTGTCGCAGGTCGGGTCCTTGCTCGACAGGTTCAGCAATGACTGGTCATTGGCGATCTGCGCATTGGCGACCGGCTGTCCTTCCAGCGATTCCAGGCCGTTTTCAGCGCCGCCTTTCACCGTGATCGTGGTGCCGGCGTTGATGAGAACGCCGTTGGTCGCGACGTCCTTGTTGATGATGTTGAAGGACCCGCTGACCAGGCACGAGGTGCCGCAGGTCAAGGGCGCCGAAGGAATGCGGGGTGCCGGGCCCAGCTTCAGGACCGCCGAGACACGCTGGTGGCCTTCGGCGTTCTTGTAGGTATCCGGCTTGCACTCACCCGCCTGCGCCGTGCAGGCCCACGCCGTCACCTTGACCGCGTCGGCCAGGTTCGATCCCGGCTTGGTGGGGTCCGGGACCGCCTCGAAGGCCAGGGTGAAGGACGGCTGCTCGGCGCTGCCCAGCGCCGCGGCACCGTTCGCGGGGCAGTTGCAGGTCAGTGCACCGCTGGCGGGGTCGATCTTGCATCCCGGGTTCGCGGTGGACGGGAACGCATCCGTCGTAGGCGAAGCCGCGTCGTGGGCTTTGGTCAGGAGGTAGCGCTCGCGGAAAGTGCGCTTGTCCGTGCCCCCCAACGTCGTCGGCTTGCAGTTCTCGTCGATGAAATAGGTGGAGTTCAGCATGCCGGTCGCCCACTCCATCGCCGCTTCGGCCGCTTCAAGGGTCTGGGACGACTGCATCTGCACGGCCGACGCGCGCTGCTCGACCAGCACGCCGCGGTTCACGTACAGGGTGGCAAGAGAGGCGACGAACAGAAGCAGCAGCGCCACGGTCAGCGTGGCAACGCCGCGCTCTCGGCGCCGGCTGGATGAATGTGAGTGGAACGGCATCGTTGCTTCCTTCAGGCCGGGCAGCTGCCGACGACCTCGTCATTGCGCACGCGCACCGTCGATCGCAGGCTGCGCTTGATGTCTGGATCGCGCACGGAAGTGCCCTCGATCAGCACGGCGAAGCTGTGGATCCTCATGCGCGGGCAAGTGGCGGATCCCAGCGCGCAGACGGTGGCGCAGTACTGCCCCAGGCTCACCGTGGTCTCGGTCGGGGCGATGGAGAACCGCGTCACCTTGATGGACGTCTTGTCCGTCACGTCGGTCCAGTCCTTGCCGCTGCCCATTTGGACGGCGTTGTCCTGCAGCCGAAAGCCGAAGCTCTCGTTGTCCGCCTGCTTGTCGTCGTCGGCGGACGCCTCGCGCGAAAAGCCATAGGACACCGTGTTCACCGCGGGCGACGAGGCGGCCGAATAGGGGTTCTTCGCCGTGACGGAGGTCCCGCCCTGGGCAATCGTCCCGCTGATCGCATTGCCCCAATAGCCGGCGCGGCGCAGATCGCGGGTCAGCAGGTCGGCGGCATTGCGCAGGTCTTCATTCAATCGGGCCTCGGCCAG
>CBIHPZ010000537.1:0-3539 GCA_966211865.1 uncultured Aquabacterium sp. | reverse complement strand
GTGGCCTCGAACTCGGCCTGCACATAGGTCTTCTCGGCCATCTGCACGATGTGCGACAGCGGCTTGCCGTCCTTCAATTCGCCGCGCCCGCCTTCGTTGATGCCGAACTCGGCCTCGACCAGATGACGCCGGTTCTTCAGCAGCCAGCTGGCGCCATTGGCCGGTGAATTGCCTTTCTCTTCATCGGCCGTCAGGGCCAGGATGATGTCGCGGCTGGGCTTGAAACCTTCCCTCTTCAACTGGCCCAGCACCGAGACATAGATCGACGCCATGGCCTTGTCGTCGATGGCGCCGCGGGCGGTGAAGACGCCGTCTTTCTCCTGCAGGGTGAAGGGGTCGGTCTTCCATTCGCTGCGCTTGGCCTCCACCACGTCGATGTGCGCCAGCAGGAGCATCGGCTTCTTGCTGCCATTGCCCTTGTAGCGCGCCACCAGGTTGCCCTTGCGCGGGAAAGGCGCAATCACCTCGGTCTCGTCGGGTTTGAAACCGGCGGCGAGCAGGCGCGCCTGCATGGCCTGGGATGCCTTCGTGGTGTCGCCTTCCGAATCGGAGGTGTTGATCTCGATCAGCTCCTGGTATATCGATCGGAACAGTTTCTGCTCGGGCGTCAACTCGGCGGCGCCGGCCCCTGCGGCGCCCAGGCTCAGCGCAACAGCCAGCGGCGTGGCAAACAGCGTCATCCACAGTGCTTGTCTCGGCATTGCAATTCCATTCTTCGTGCGGACTGAAAAGGAGTGGGAAAGACAGCGGTAGCGCGCGTGGCCGTCCTGCGGCGCCATTCTTCGACAGGCCGGTGAAAAGATAAACTTCATTCTCCTTTAGCGTCGATAAAGGCCTGCTTTAGTGAGCAACCTCCGCCTGCTTCGCACCTTCGTCGCCGCCGCGCGCGGCGGCTCATTCACCGCCGCCGCCGAGCAGATGGCCTTGACCCAGGCCGCCGTGGGCCAGCAGATGCGCGCGCTGGAAGCGGAGATGCGAAAGCCGCTGTTCGAGAAGACCGGCCGCAGCATGGTGCTGAGCCCGGCCGGCCATGTGCTGCTGCCGCGCGCCGAGCAATTGCTGGCCCAGTACGACGACATGCGGCGCGACCTGCAGAGCGAGAAGAAGCAGATTGCCGGCACGCTGCGCCTGGGCTCGATGGTCACTGCGGTGGGACTGCTCTCCAGCACCGTGGCCGATCTGAAGCTGCGGCATCCCGCGCTGGAAGTGGTGCTGCGCGTGCACGACCATGCGCGCCTGTTCGATGAGGTGGTCAGCGGCGCGCTGGATGCCGTGGTGGTCGTCGCCAGCCGCGTTCCCAAAGGCAATGGCCTGCAGTGGACGCCGTGCTACGAAGAGACCTTGACCGTGATTGCAAATGCCGGCGTCGCGACGCCGCACACCCGCATCGAGCACCTGTTCGACACCCAGCCATTCATCCGCTTCGACCGCCACACCCCCACCGGCGCACGCATCGACCGCCTGCTGCGCCGCCTGGGCCTGGTGCCGAGGGAACTGATCGAGCTGAACTCGCTGCTCGCCATTGCCGAGTTGGTGCGCCGCAATATCGGCTTCACCGTGGCGCCCCTGCTGAAGAACTTCAACTGGGAAAGCGACCCGGCGTTGCGCGTGCTGCAGCTGCCCGGCCGGCCGCTGGCCCGGCGCATCGGCATGCTGGAAAGAGGCCCGCGCAGCCACATCACCGGCGTGGTGAGGGAGGAAATGCTGGCGCAGTTGAAGCGCATGGAAGAGGGCAAGCTGGCTGCCGCGCGCGGCCGGCGGCGCTGATTCATCGAGGTGCCTCGTTCACGGGCGGCCGGCGGCCGAAGGGACGCCGGGTCCATGCCAACCTTGCAACGGCGCGGGAGAAACGGCCATGCCAAACTCGCCCGCTCCTCCCTTTCCGCCGCGCAGCCCCCGCCCATGCCCGCGCTTCCCACCCCCCGCTTCGACACCTTTCCCCGCTACGCCGAACTCACCCGCCTGCTGCAGGACTACGCGGCCGCGCGGCCCGAGCTGGTGACGCTCAGCTCCATCGGCAAGAGCCATGAAGGCCGCGACATCTGGCTGGCCACCATCACCAGCGCGGCCACCGGCGCCGACGTCGACAAGCCGGCGTTCTGGGTCGACGGCAACATCCACGCCGGCGAGTTGACCGCCTGCACCGCCTGCCTCTACTGGCTGCACCAGCTGCTGACCGGCTACGGCACCGACCCGCAGGTGACGCAGCTGCTGGACACCCGCGTGGTCTACCTCTGCCCGCGCATCAACCCCGACGGCGCCGAGCTGGCACTGGCCGACAAGCCGCGCTACATCCGCTCGTCCACGCGGCCTTATCCCTTCGACGAAGACCCGGTGGAAGGGCTGACGGTGGAGGACGTGGACGGCGACGGCCGCGTGCTGCACATGCGCATCCCCGATCCGCACGGGCCCTGGAAGGCGCACCCCGACGACGCACGGCTGATGATCCCGCGCGAGCCCGGCGAGTTCGGCGGGCAGTACTGGCGCGTGATGCCCGAGGGCACGCTGACCAACTTCGACGGCCTGCAGATCACGGTGAACCCGAACCGCGAGGGGCTGGACCTGAACCGCAATTTCCCGTCCTACTGGCGGCAGGAATTCGAGCAGGTGGGTGCGGGCCCGTACCCCACCAGCGAGCCCGAGGTGCGGGCCATGGTGGACTTCGTGGCGAAGCACCCGAACATCGGCGCGGCGGTCAGCTTCCACACCCATTCGGGCGTCATCCTGCGGCCCATGGGCACGCAGAGCGACGACGACATGACGCCCGAGGACCTGTGGATCTACAAGCGCCTGTCGGCCCTCGGCGAAAAGCTCACCGGCTACCCGGCCATCAGCATCTTCCACGACTTCAAGTACCACCCGAAGGAAGTGATCACCGGCACGCAGGACTGGCTCTACGAGCACCTGGGCGCGCTGTTCTGGACCGTGGAGATCTGGGCGCCGAACAAGGAAGCCGGCATCACCGACTACGACTGGATCCACTGGTACCGCGACCACGGCCCCGAGGACGACCTGAAGCTGCTGAAGTGGAGCGACGAGCAGTGCGGTGGTAACGCCCATGTGACGTGGTACCCGTTCCAGCACCCGCAGCTGGGCATGGTGGAGCTGGGCGGCTGGGACCGCCTGAACTACTGGCGCAACCCGCCGCCGCAGCTGCGCGAACGCGAGGCCGCGCGCTTTCCCGCCTGGCTGACGCAGATCGGCTTGAGCCTGCCCAAGCTCGAGCTGCTGCGCGCCGAGGTGCGGGCCCTGGGGCCGGACACCTGGCGAGTGCGCTTTGCCGTGGCCAATGCGGGTTATCTGCCGTCCAACGTGACCAAGCGCGCGCTGGAACGCAAGACCGCGCGCGGCGTGGTCTTCGAGCTGCACCTGCCGCCCGGCGTGGCGCTGGTCTCGGGCAGGCAGCGCGAGGTCGGCCCTTCGCTGGACGGCCACGCGCCGAAGAACTCGCTGCAGGCCTTCCTGCCGGCCAAGGAGATCACCGCCGACCGCGCGGTGGCCGAATGGGTCGTCAAGGCGCCGCGCGGAACGCACCTGGC
>CBIHPZ010000536.1:0-3549 GCA_966211865.1 uncultured Aquabacterium sp. | reverse complement strand
CCCATCGGCTCCCCGCAGGTGATGGCGTACGTGTCACCGGGGCGCAGCACGCCGCGCTCCACCAGCACCCGTTCCGCATCGGCCAGGGCCTGGTCGCGGTCGGTGTGCGCGGGCATCAGCACCGGCTGCACGTTGCGGTACAGCGCCATGCGGCGTTCCGAGTTGTGCTGCGCGGTCATGCCGAAGATCGGCACGTGGATGTTGTAGCGGCTCATCCAGAGCGCGGTGGAGCCCGATTCGGTCAGCGCGATGATGGCCTTGCAGCCCAGGTGGTGCGCGGTGAACAGCGCGCCCATCGCGATCGACTGGTCGATGCGGCCGAAGCGCTTGTTGGTGAAGTCGGCGTCGAGCTTGATCTCTTCGGCGCGCTCGGCCTCCAGCGCGATCAGCGCCATGTGCTCCACGGTCTCCACCGGGTACTTGCCGGCGGCGGTCTCGGCCGAGAGCATCACCGCGTCGGTGCCGTCCAGCACGGCGTTGGCCACGTCGCTCACCTCGGCGCGGGTGGGCACCGGGTTGACGATCATGCTTTCCATCATCTGCGTCGCGGTGATGCACACCTTGTCCATCGCGCGCGCCATGCGGATCATCTTCTTCTGCAGCGCCGGCACCGCGGCGTTGCCCACTTCCACCGCCAGGTCGCCGCGCGCCACCATGATGCCGTCGCTCGCGCGCAGGATGGCTTCCAGGTTCGGGATGGCCTCGGTGCGCTCGATCTTCGCGATCATCGCGGGCTTGTGGCGGTAGGGCTCGCCGGCCACGTTGGCCAATTGGCGCGCCATCTCCATGTCGGTCGCGTTCTTCGGGAAGCTGACCGCGAGGTACTCGCACTGGAAGGACGCGGCGGTCTTGATGTCCTCCATGTCCTTGCCGGTCAGGGCCGGGGCGGTCAGGCCGCCGCCCATCTTGTTGATGCCCTTGTTGTTGCTCAGCTCGCCACCGATCTTGACGATGGTGTGCACCTGGTCGCCACGCACCGAATCGACGATCAGCACCAGCAGCCCGTCATTCAGCAGCAACTGGTCGCCGGGGCGCACGTCGCGCGGCAGTTCCTTGTAGTCGAGGCCGACGATCTCGAGGTTGCCCGGCTCGGTGCGCGCGGCGTCGAGGATGAAGGGCGCGCCCGGCACCAGCATCACCTTGCCTTCCTCGAACTTGCCGACGCGGATCTTCGGCCCCTGCAGGTCGGCCATCAGCGCCACCGGCTTGCCGACGCGCTGGGCGGTCTCGCGCACCAGGCGGGCGCGGTCGATGTGGTCCTGCGCCTTGCCGTGGCTGAAGTTCAGCCGCACCACGTCCACGCCGGCGCGCAGCAGCCTTTCAAGCACCGCGGGATCGCTGGAGGCCGGGCCGAGGGTCGCAACGATCTTGGTGGCGCGTGTCATGGCTGGTGCTGTGGGCTGACGAAAAGGGCGAATTATCCGCGCCGGTGGTGATGAAAAGTTACCTCGCGGTTTCGGCTTGGGCGCCCCGCAATTCGGCCACGTCGGCCACCGCCAGTGCCGTCATGTTGACGACGCGGCGCATGGTGGCCGACGGCGTGAGGATGTGCGCCGGCTGCGCCGCGCCCAGCAGGATGGGCCCGATCGTCACGCCGTGGCCGCCCACCACCTTCAGCACGTTGAACAGGATGTTCGCCGCGTCCAGGTTCGGCAGCACCAGCAGGTTGGCCGCGCCGGTCAGCGTGCTGTCGGCGAGGAACTTGCCGCGGATGGCTTCCGACAGCGCGGCGTCCCCCTGCAGCTCGCCATCGCATTCGATGTGCGGGTTGCGTTGCACGAAGAGGTCGCGCGCCGCGCGCATGCGCAGGGCCGACGCCCGCTTGGACGAGCCGAACACCGAGTGCGACAGGAAGGCCACCTTGGCCGGCACGCCGAAGCGCTGCACCTCGGCCGCCGCCATGTGCGCGATCTCGGCCAGCTCCTGCGCCGTGGGCTCTTCGTTGACGAAGGTGTCGGTGATGAACAGCGTGTGCTGGTCCAGCATCAGCGCGTTCATCGCGGCCATGCTGCTGACGTCGCTGCGCTGGCCGATGACCGCGCGCACATGCTCCAGGTGCGCGTCGTAGCGGCCCACCAGGCCGCACAGCATCGCGTCGGCCTCGCCGCGCTTGAGCATCAGCGAGGAGATCAGCGTGTTCGAGCGCCGCACCATGGTCTTCGACGCTTCGATCGAGACGCCCTCGCGGCCCATCAGGTGGTGGTACTGCTCCCAGTAGCTGCGGAAGCGCGGATCGTCCTCGGGGTCGCACAGCTCGAAGTCGACGCCGGGCTTCAGGCGCAGGCCGGCGCGTTCGATGCGCATGGCGATCACCGCGGGGCGGCCGACGAGGATCGGGAAGGCGAGGCCTTCATCACGCACCACCTGCACGGCGCGCAGCACGCGCTCATCTTCACCTTCGGCGTAGACCACGCGGGCCGGCTTCTGCGCCGACGCCGCTCGTGCGGCCGCGAACACCGGGCGCATCACCATGCCGGTCTGGTAGACGAAGCGGGTGAGCTGCTGGCGGTAGGCCTCCAGGTCGGCGATGGGCCGCGTGGCCACGCCGCTTTCCGCCGCGGCCTGCGCCACCGCGGGGGCGATGCGCAGGATGAGGCGCGCATCGAAGGGCTTGGGGATGATGTAGTCGGGACCGAACTTCAGTTCCTGACCCGCATAAGCAGCGGCCACTTCATCGCTCAGCTCGGCCTTGGCCAGCGCGGCGATCTCGCGCACGCAGGCCAGCTTCATCGCCTCGTTGATGCGGGTGGCGCCGCAATCCAGCGCGCCGCGGAAGATGTACGGGAAGCACAGGACGTTGTTGACCTGGTTCGGGTAGTCCGAGCGGCCGGTGGCGATGATGCAGTCGGGCCGCGCTTCCTTGGCCAGCTCGGGGCGGATCTCCGGCTCGGGGTTGGCCAGCGCCAGGATGATGGGCTGCTTGGCCATGGTCTTGACCATCTCGGCCGACAGCACGCCGGCCGCGGAGCAGCCCAGGAACACGTCCGCGTCCTTCACCGCATCGGCCAGCGTGCGGGCTTCAGTGTTCTGGCAATAACGCTGCTTTGACTCGTCCAGCTTGTCGCCGCGGCCTTCGCGGATCACGCCCTTGGAATCGACCGCGAAGACGTTCTTGATGTTGACGCCCAGGCTCACCATCAGGTCCAGGCAGGCGATGGCAGCGGCGCCGGCGCCGGAGGCGACGACCTTCACGTCGCCGATCTTCTTGCCGACCAGTTCCAGGCCGTTCAGCAGCGCGGCCGCCGAAATGATGGCCGTGCCGTGCTGGTCATCGTGGAAGACGGGGATGTTGAGCCGCTCGCGCAGCTTCTTCTCGACATAGAAGCACTCGGGCGCCTTGATGTCCTCGAGGTTGATGCCGCCCAGCGTCGGTTCCAGCGCGGCGACGATCTCGACCAGCTTGTCCGGGTCCTTCTCGGCCAGCTCGATGTCGAACACGTCGATGCCGGCGAACTTCTTGAAGAGGCAGCCCTTGCCTTCCATCACCGGCTTGCCGGCCAGCGGGCCGATGTCGCCCAGGCCCAGCACCGCGGTGCCGTTGGTGACCAC
>CBIHPZ010000535.1:0-3561 GCA_966211865.1 uncultured Aquabacterium sp. | reverse complement strand
CGCAGGCTGCCGGCGCGCACCACGCGCTTGACCTGCGCGATGACGATGCCGCCGTGGTTGCGCGCCGCCAGCGCCTGCTCCAGCCCGCCCAGCAGCGCGCCTTCATGCTCGTAGCTCAGGTTGCCGCGCTCGTCGGCCGTGGTGGCGCGGATGATGGCCACGCGCGGCACCACCGCCGGAAAGTACAGCCAGTCGCGGCCGTCGAAGCGTTCGTGCCGCACCACGGGGTGCCGCGCCGCCGCGTCGTTCATCGCGCAGCCCTGCTGCGCCGGATCGACGAAGGTGCCGATGCCCACCTGCGTCAGCACGCCGGGCCGGCGCGCGGCGGCGTCGCGGTGCATGTCGAACAGGATGCCGCTGGGGATGTTGTAGGCCTCGACCTGGTTGTCGACCACCATGCGCCAGATGGCCGGCATCGGCAGCGACGACGGGCCGCTGGGGTAGGAGCCGGCCAGGATGCGCTTCAGCAGCCCGGGCCGCGCGAGGTGGTCGATGCCCTTGATGCCGTACATGTCGCCGGCGGCGATCGGGTTCAGCGTGGTCAGGTTGCGCGGGGCGCCGGTGCGTTCGAAGCGCTCGCCGATGGCGGCCAGCACCTTGTCGGGGCAGCCGAGGCCGCTGGAAGAGCTGATGGTGACGACGTCGCCGTCGCGGATCAGCTCCGCGGCCTGGGCGGGGGTGAGGACCTTGTTCATGCCGCGGGTCCTCAGGCTGCTGCCAAGGCGGCGTCGATGCGCACGGCGCGGCCGGTGCGGCAGGCTTCGGCAATCGCCAGCGCGGTGGCGAGCGAACGGATGCCGTCCTCGCCGGTCGCCGCTGGCGCGCCTTCGCCGCGCACCGCGGCACAGAAGGCGGCCACGCTGCGCACGTAGAGGTCTTCGTGATGCACCGGCACGCTGGATTCGCCGTCCGCCGTGCGCAGCAGCAGTTCGCCGACCGGGCGCTGCGTCATCACGTCGCGGCCGATCAGCGAGCCGCGATCGCCATGGATCTCCAGGCCGGTGCCCGCGTGCGCGACCGTGAAAGCGTCATGCAATTGCGCCAGCACGCCGTTGTCGAAGCGCAGCACCGCCATCACGCCGTCTTCCAGGCCCTGCTGCGCCAGCGCGGTGGATTGCGTGAAGCCCACCGCCTCCACCGGCTCGGCGCCGAGGATAAAGCGCAGCGTGTCGGCGTCGTGCACGGCGATGTCCAGGATCACGCCGCCGCCGGCCTGCGGGTTGTGGATGCGCCAGCCCTGCAGCTCGGCCGGCAGCTTCACCGCATGGAACACGCGGGCGAACAGCGGCCGGCCGATGGCGCCGCCCTGCACCAGCTCACGCAGCTTGCGGTGCGTGGCGGCATTGCGCAGGTGGTGGTTGGTGCCCAGCACCACGCCCGCGGCGCGGCAGGCCGCGACCATGGATTGCGCATCGGCCAATGACAGTGCCAGCGGCTTCTCGCACAGCACGTGCTTGCCGGCGGCCGCGGCGGCCAGCACCTGCGCATGGTGCTGCTCGTTGGTGCTGCTGACGTACACGCAGTGCACGGCCGGGTTGGCCAGCAGCGCCTCCACCGAGTCGTGCGCCGAGGCGATTGCATGCTCACGCGCGAACGCGCTGGCCCGCGCCGCGCTGCGGCTGGCGACGGCGACGACCTCGTGCCCCGCCTGCGCGCGGATGGCGCCGACCATGTGCCGGCCGGCGATGGTGCTGGCGCCGATCAGGCCCCAGCCGGTGGTGTGCTCGCGAAGGTTCATGGTGCGTGGTGCCGCGGCCAGCAGGCCGCGCGGTTCAGCGTTGGCGTGATTATTGGAACGTTCCAAGTGTTTTGCAAGCGCTGCTTTCCGGCCTCAGGGAAAACGCTGATCGAACGCCGGGAGCCATGGCGCACCCTGCCAAGGGCATCGCGCGGGGCATCCGCCTGCCCTGTCCGGTGCCGCGCTGGACTAGACTGGTTGGAACGGTCCAGAAATGCCCGCCGCCACCACGGCACACACGACACGATGAGCACCAGGGAAGCACCACCGAAGCGCGCGCTGACGATCATGGACGTGGCGCAGGAGGCCGGCGTCTCCAAGTCCACCGTCTCGCTGGTGCTGCAGGACAGCCCGCTGATCCGCGAGGAAACCGCCGAGCGCGTGCGCGAGGCCGCGCGCAAGATCGGCTACGTGTACAACCGCCGCGCCGCCGAGCTGCGGCGCAAGTCGTCCAACACCGTCGGCGTCGTCATCAACGACCTGATGAACCCCTTCTTCGCCGAGGTGCTGGTGGGCATCGAGCGCAAGCTGGTGGACGCCGGCTACATCGTGCTGATGGCCCACACCCATGAAAGCCTGGACCGGCAGGCCAAGGTGCTGGCTTCCATGCGCGAGCAGCATGCCGCCGGCATCGTCATCTGCCCGGCGCTGGGCACGCCGCGCAGCATGCCGGCCGAGGTGCAGTCCTGGGGCATTCCGCTGGTGGTGATGGTGCGCTCGCTCGGCAGCGGCAGCTACGACTACGCGGGCTCCGACAACGAACGCGGCATCGAGATGGCCACCCAGCACCTGATCGAGGCCGGCCACAAGCGCATCGCCTTCCTGGGCGGCCGCTCCGGCGTGGTGTACGAGCAGCGCCTGCGCGGCTACACCCGGGCCCTGAAAGACGCCGGCCTGCGCTACGACGAGCGCCTGGTCATCGGTTCCGACCCCAGCCGCGCCGGCGGTCGCGAGGCCATGGACGCGCTGCTGGCGCTGAAGTCGCCGCCGGCCGCGGCCGTCTGCTACAACGACATCACCGCCTTCGGCGCCATCGTGTCGCTGGGCGAACATGGCCTGAAGCCGGGCACCGACTTCGCCATCCTGGGCTTCGACAACGTGATCGCCGCCGAGCACTCGAACCCGCCGCTCAGCACCATCGACATCCGCCCCAGCGAGCTCGGGGAGCACGCGGCCGCCACCCTGATGGCCCGCATCGATAACCCGAAATTGAAGCGGCAGGTGTTCCTGGCCGAGCCGCGGCTGCTGCTGCGCCAATCGGGCTGAGTCCCACTGCGGTGGCGACTGCTGGCCCGGCTGCGCGGAAGACTGGCGCGCTCCACGCGTTTGGCCAAGTGGTGGGTGGCGGGTGGCGGGCGCTGATCTTTCTAACCACCCAGAGCGTCGGCTGTTGCCAGGCGCCACCAGTGGCTGGTCGGCGCCCTCCAGTCCACGGCTCGCCGCGCCGTCACTTCTGCTTCAGGTAGTCCGTCAGGAAATGCTCGGCATTGCCTTCCTGCGACAGCGCATAGTCGTATTCGACCCGGCCCTTGGCCGAATTGCCGCCCGGCAGGTGCAGTTCACCCCGGTTGCCTTCCAGCGACATCAGCACGAAGCGCTTGCCGTCCACCGTGGCCACGTAGGTGGTGCCGCGCGCGCTGGATTCGGTCTTCACCTTCTGGATGCGCATGTCCCACGGGTGGTCCACGCCCGAGACCTGGAACAGCGATTCATTCTTTTCCAGCGGGCCGATGCGCAGCGTCCACACCTTGATGCCCTCCATCCCGGTGTAGGCCTTCACGTAGCGGGAGATTTCCGGGCGGGCCTCTTCGGCCATGACGGGC
>CBIHPZ010000534.1:0-3563 GCA_966211865.1 uncultured Aquabacterium sp. | reverse complement strand
GCTCGAAGCCCAGCACCTTGCCCGAGGGCCCATCCGCCTGCTGGTTGTTGATGTCGACCAGGCAGATCAGGTTGTCCAGCTGGTGGTGCGCGGCCGACATCGCCGCTTCCCAGGTCGAGCCCTCGTCCAGCTCGCCATCGGACATCGAGTTGTAGACAAAGGCCGGGTTCTTCTTCTGCTTGAGACCGAGCGCCATGCCCACGCCGATCACCAGGCCCTGGCCCAGCGAGCCGCCGGAGATCTCCATGCCCGGCGTGTAGCTGGCCATGCCGGACATCGGCAGCCGGCTGTCGTCGCTGCCATAGGTTTCCAGTTCGCTTTCGGGAATGACGCCGGCCTCCATCAGCGCGGCGTAGTGCGCTATGGCGTAATGGCCGTGGGACAACAGGAAGCGGTCGCGGCCTTCCCACTCGGGTTCATCGGGCCGCAGATTCAGCGCATGGCCATAGGCCACGGCCAGCACGTCGGCCCAGCCCAGGGCCTGGCCGATGTAGCCCTGGCCCTGCACCTCGCCCATGCGCAGGGCATAGCGCCGGATGCGCCAGGCGCATCGTTCCAATGTCGACAGGTCAGACATGAAGGGGTCCTTCTTGACGGAAGAGAAAAAGGGGAGGGCGGCTTCAGCGCAGCGTGAGCCACGGCAGGTAGGCGAAGCCCAGCAGCAGCCCGATGGCCACGGCGTAGAAGGGAATCAGCTCCTTCACCACGTCGCCCATGCGCACCTTGGCGATCGTGGACGTGATGAACAGCGTGGTGCCGATCGGCGGGTGGTACAGGCCGATGGACAGGTTGATGATCATCATGATGCCCAGCTGCACCGTGTCCATGCCAACAGCCGAAGCGAGCGGCACGAACATCGGTGTCAGCAGCAGCACGGCGGCCGGCAGGTCGATGAACATGGCCGTGGCCAGCATGATCAGGTTCATCGCCAGGATGATCAGCCACGGCGATTGCAGCGTTTCCTTGGCGTAACGCGTGAATTCAGCGGGCAGCTGCTCGTAGGTGACGATCCAGCCGACGACGCTGGAGGCCATGATGATCAGCAGCACCACGCCGGTGGAGATGCCGGCCTCGATGGCCGCATGCCGCAGCTTGGCCCAGGTGAGGTCGCGGTAGACGACGCCCGCCACCACCAGCGCGTACAGCGTCGACATCACGCTCACTTCCGTCGGCGTCGCGATGCCGAAGCGCAGGAACACGATGATCAGCACCGGCATCATCAGCGCCGGGCCGGCATGCGCCAGCTGGTTCCAGAACGCCGGCCAGACGAAGGGCGTGGTGTCGCGCGGGAAGTTGCGGCGCCGACCCTGCACATAGCACACCAGCATGAAGCCGCCGCACATCAGCAGGCCCGGCAGGATGCCGGCGACGAACAGTGCGCCGATGGACGCGCCCGAGACCAGCGCATACACGATCATCGGGATCGACGGCGGGATCAGGATGTCGATGGTGGCCGCAGCCGCCAGCGTGCCCGCCGCGAACGGGGCCGGGTAGCCCAGCTTCTTCAGCCACGGGATCAGCATCGAGCCGATGGCCGAGGCATCGGCCACCGCCGAGCCCGAGACGCCGCCGAAGATGGTCGACGACATCACGCCCACCTGCGCCGGCCCGCCGTGCACGCGGCCGATCATCATCGACAGCAGGTTCACCAGGCTCTGGCCCAGCTTGCCGCTGACCATCAGCGCGCCGGTCATCATGAAGAAGGGGATGGCGATCAGCGGAAAGCTCTGCGTCTGCGCCAGCATCTGCTCGATCGCCAGGTGCACCGGCACCTTGTCGATGATCAGCAGGCCGCCGACCGAGGCCAGCACCAGCGCATGCGCGATGGGAACGGACAGCAGCGCCGCCGCGATGAACAGGACGATGATCAATGCGGTCATGTCAGGCTCCCTGGTGGGTGGCGGCGATGTCGGGCTCGGCGTGGCCGTGCGGTGCCTCATGGCCGGCCCACAGCTCGGGCAGCTTGCACACGGTGACCAGCGCCAGCAGCGCAAAGCCCAGCATCACGCAGGCGACGCTGTATGAACCGGGCACCTGCAGGATGGGCGAGCGCTCGTCCGCCGCGATTTCCATCAGCGGCCAGGCGGTGACGGCCAGGGCGGCATACAGCACGGCCACCGCCACGGAGCCGCCCGCCAGCACCCAGCGCCGCGCCGCGCCCAGCTTCTGCGTCAGGATCACGACCGCGATGTGCGAGCCGTGCTGCGCGGCCAGCACCACGCCGGCCATGATCATCCAGGGGAAGAGCAGTTCCGGCAGTTCGGAGGCCGACGCCAGGCTGGTGCCCGCGACATAACGCAGCGCGACGTTCGCGCTGAGGATGACGAACACCACGCCCAGCGTCAGGTACAGCACGCCGCGGCAGGCCGCGCCGATGGCGCGGTCGATGGTCGAGAGAAGGGCCAACATCGCTCGCTCCTCATTGCGCCTGCTGCAGCACTTGCTTGACGAAGTCGCCCACCGGACCCGCGGTCCACTTGGCGTACACCGGCCTGGTGGCCTCGATGAAGGCCTTGCGGTCGACCGTGTCGATCTGCACGCCCTTGGACTTCAGCTCGGCCACCAGCTTCTCGTCGGCCTCCTTCGACCACTTGCGCTGCGCCTGCGTGGCTTCCGCGGCCGCCTCGGTGAACACCTTCTGGTCGGCCGCACTCAGCTTGTCCCAGGTGCGCTTGCTGATGACGAAGGGGTTGGCCTCGTACTTGTGGCCGGTGAGCGTCAGGTACTTCTGGACCTCGTACAGCTTGGCCGACGCGATGTTGGTCAGCGGGTTCTCCTGGCCGTCCACCACGCCCTGCTGCAGCGCCACGTACAGCTCGGCGAACTTGATCTGCTGCGTGTCGGCGCCCAGCGTCTGCATGATGTCCACCGTCATCGTGTCCGGCGGGGTGCGGATCTTCAGGCCCTTCAAATCAGCCGGCGCCTTCACCGCGCGCTTGCCGTTGGTGACGTGGCGGATGCCGTTGTCCCAGTAGCCCAGCACCACCATGCCCTTGGCGGCGGTGCGCTTGGCCAGTTCGGCGCCCACCGGGCCGTCCAGCAGCTGCCACGCCTTTTGCACGTCAGCAAACAGGAAGGGCAGGCCCAGCGCCGAATACTCCGGCACCACGTTGGCCATGGCGCCCTGGCTGTTGGCCGAGATGTCCAGCGTGCCCGAGCGCAGTGCCGTGATCATGGCCGCGTCGTCGCCCAGTTGCGCCGAATGCGCCACCTGGATCTCGAAGCGGCCGTTCGTCTTGGCCTTCACTCGCTCGGCGAACAGAACGGCGGCTTCATGCCGCGGATTGCCCGGCGCGGCGCCGTGGCCCAAGGTCAGCTTGGTGGCCTGGGCGTTCACGGCCGCGGGCAGCAGGCCGGCGGCCGCTGCCGCGAGCAGGGCGCAGACAAAGGTCTTGCGTTGCATGGTGCTTGTCTCCTGAAAGGGGTGCGAGCAGGTGGGCCTGCGCGTCAGTGGATCAACATGCCGCCATTCACGTCGAGCGTGATGCCGGTGCAATAGGCCGAGAGGTCGCTGGCCAGGAACACGCAGGCGCCGGCCACGTCGGCGGCGTGGCCCAGGCGGT
>CBIHPZ010000533.1:0-3563 GCA_966211865.1 uncultured Aquabacterium sp. | reverse complement strand
TCGCCGAAGCTCTCGGGCGCGTACATCGCTTCGATGCGCGACGGCGGCAGCTGGAAGCGGCCGGCACTGTTCAGGCGCAGCGTGTATTCGATGACGTGCCTGCCCCGCGGCATGTAGCCCCAGGTGGCGCGGAAGGCTTCCTGCGCACGCTCTTCATAAGCAAGCCAGGCGTAGCCCTCGCGCTTCTCACCGGCGGTGGCCATCGCCGAATCGCGGCCCAGGCCGGTGCCGAGCAGCGACGCGCCGGTGGGCACGGGGTCGCTCAGCGCGACCCAGGTCATGTCGGCCTGGGCCTCGATCTCCAGCTTCACCCGCATCACGTCGCCGCGGGTCCACGCGTCGGGCGACTTGCGTTCGACCGCGCTGATGCTGCGGGTGACGCGGTAGCCCGCGGCGATCGGCGCCTTCAGCGGCACGGCGGCCAGCGTCTGCACAGCCAGCCAGGGCTTGCCGGTGCCCTGCTGCTGCGCCTGCAGCGGCGTGGCGCCGGAGGCTGCAGGCCACGGCAAGGTCAGCCGCCCGCCATCCTTCTTCGCGCTCCAGTCTTGGGTCGCGCTGGCCGCGCCCAACGCCAAAACGGAGCGTCCCGCCACCGGCTGGTTCTCGAACCGCGCCGCGAAGCGTTCCAGCGCGAACACGCTCCACAGGTTGGCCGTGGTCGTCAGCCACGCGCCGCGCTGCTGGCGCGCCAGTGCGCCCAGCACCATGCGCGGCACCTCGTCCTTCCAGGCGGGGTCGTCCACCACGGCCAGGATCAGGCGCGCCGCATTGGCATCGCCCGAATCCATCAGCCACCACCAGAAGTCCGATTCCTCGGTGCTGAACTTCAGCACCGTGCCGGCGTAGGTCATGCGCGAACGCAGGATGGTCTGCGCCTCCGCCGTGCGCTGCGCGCGATCCGGCAGGCCATCGAGGCGCTGCAGGATGCGCAGCCAGTCGATCACCGCGGCGGTGGGCCAGCGGTTCGGTTCGATGGCGATGGACTGCAGGTGCTTCGGGCTCGCGCGGCCGTGGCGCGACAAGGCCTCGATGGCGGCGAGCTTGCGCACGTCGAGATCGGTGCCCGCGGCCACCGCCGGCGCCCAGCCCTGCCGCGTGATGCGGCCTTCGACGAAGGCCGTCAGCGCAGCCAGCATGCGTTCGCGCGGCGCCTCGGGAATCGGCTGCTTCGCTTCGTGCGCGGCGGCCAGCACGTAGGCGGTCAGGCGGTCGCTGCCGCGCGGCGGGTCGCCATCACGCGGCGGGTAATAGAGCGCCAGCCCATCGCTGTCGAGATAGCCCGGCAAGGCATTGCCGATGCGCGTCCACGCCGCCGTGTCCTTCAAGGCCAGGGCACGCGAGGTCTGTTGCTCGAGGCAGCTGTACGGGTAGGTCTCGAAATAGCGGCGCACGCCGGGCAGTGCCGAGGCCAGTGAGGGCTGCAGGCCGACGATCACGCCGCCGGCGCGCGGGCCATCGGGCTTGGCCGGGTCGGCGGGCAGCGCGTCGGCGGGCGGCGCCACCGGCACCTGGAGGCTGCCATCCAGCTGCTGCAGGGTGGCGGCCCAGATGCGCTGCGGCACCGCGGGCTTCACCAGCTGCGTGGTCTTCACCGCATCGCTCGGCCCGGATCCGCCAACGGCCCGGACGCTCGCTTCGAAGCCTAGGCTGAAGACGCCCGCGGGCACCTGCAGCGGCCACTTCACTTCCGCCGCACCACCGGCCGGCAGCGTGAGGGCCTGCGGCGCGAAGCTGATGGGCGTGCGCGTGATGCCGCCCGCGCCATCGTCCTTCTGCGCGCTGGCGGCCAGCGTGGCCTCCACCTTCATCTCGCGGCCGGTGGTGTTGCGCAGCGTGTAGATGGCGTCGTACTGGTCGCCTTCGCGCGCCAGCGGCGGCAGGCCGGGCAGCATCTGCAGGTCCTGCGTCACGCGCACGGTGGCTTGGCCCGTGCCGAAGCGGTCGGCGCCCGCGGTGGCCAGCGCGACGAGGCGGAAGCTGGTCAGCGCGTCGTTCAAGGGCACCTCGATCGTCGCCTCTCCCTTCGCGTCCAGCACCACGCTGCCGCGCCACAGCAGCAGGGTGTCGAACAACTCGCGCGTGGGGTTGCGGCCACCACCGCCGCCCGCGGGCAGCGCCTTGCGGCCGTAGTGGCGGCGGCCAATGATCTCGCCCTGCGCGGTGGAGGTTTCCACAGCCCAGCCGCGCGGCGGGAACATCTCTTCCAGCACCTTCCAGCTGCTGTTGTCGGACAGCGCGAGCAGCGCCTCGTCCACCGCGGCGAAGGCGATCTCGGCACCGGCCGCGGGCTGGCCCGCCTGCAGCACCTGCACCTTCGTGACCACCTTCTGGCGCACGGCGTATTGCGTCTTCTCGGGCGTGACCTTCACGTCCAGGCGGTGCGCGTCCAGACCCACCTTCAGCTGCACCACGCCCAGCTTGTGCGAAGGCTTGGCCAGGTCGACCATCGCGGTGGGCGCCTGGTACTCCTTGCCTTCGTAGCGGAAGGCGCGCCACCATTCGCCGGGCGACTTCCAGCCCCAATTGAAGAACGAATACCAGGGCACGTGGCGCACGCGGCCACGCACCACCAGCACGCTGGCGAAGACATTGGGCGCCCACGTGGCCGTGTCCGCCGCGGCGCCGTTCTTGGCGGCCGTGGCGTCCCGGTTCGGAATGCGCACCTCGATCACCGGGTCGTCGCCCTGCAGCGTCACCACGCGGGTGTCGATCACGCCCTCGCGTTCGATGGCGAGCAGCGCCGTGGCCTGGCGGTAGGGCATGCGCACCTGCAGCTTGGCGATGTCGCCGGGCTGGTAGGAGGGCTTGTCGGCCAGGATGTCGATGCGGTCGTCGTTGTCCTGCTCGAACCAGAATTCGCCCTGGCGCGTGACGTAGACGGTGGTCGCCGCTTCGCTCAGGCGGCCCGCTTCGTCGGCCGCGCGCGCGACCAGTTCCACCTCGCCGGCCGCGTCGATCCTGGCTTCGCACAACAGCATGCCGCGCGCATCGGTCTTGCCTTCGCACACGGCGCCCAGGTCCTTCTGCACCGAGCTCTGGTCGTAGGCATAGAAGCCGCCGACCAGGCGCTTGCGGTTGGCCTGCCATTGCGTGACGCGCGCATGCACCGCCACCTTGCCATCGGCCAGCGGCTTGCCGTTCAGGTCCAGCAGCACCGCCTGGAACTTCACCTTGCCCAGGGCCGCGGCCCACGAGCCGGTGCGGATGCCGACCACGCGTGCGGCCGGCCAGGTGAGCAGGCGTTGCGAGACGGTCTGCACCTCGCCATTCGGGTCGTTGAAGCTCACCTCGGCCTGCAGTTCGCCCGGCCGCTTCGACGGCGGCAGGCCCTTCAGCGTGATGGTGGCGGCGCCGGCGGCGTCGGTGGTCACCGGCTGCTTGTCGACGACCAGCTTGGCACCGTCGGCCGAGCTGCTGTCCTCGTCATCGGACCGCGGCTGGCGGTCTTCGCGCGGCGCGCGGAAGCTGAAGCTGTCGTAGGCCGGGAAGCTGGGCTCGCGTTCGCGCAGCAGCGCGCTGGCCCGCGCCGGCGCGCGCGCCACGCCGCCGCCGGACAGGTAGTT
>CBIHPZ010000532.1:0-3565 GCA_966211865.1 uncultured Aquabacterium sp. | reverse complement strand
CGCGCATGCACGGCGCACGAGCCGAAACGCAATTCCGTGGGCAGCGGCATCGGCTTCGCGGCGCGCTCAGCGCATCACCGGAAAGAAGGACTCGCTGATCGGCCGCGCCATCGGCGGCATGGCCATGGACGCGTCTTTCGCAAGGTAGGCCTCCAGCTGCGCCTGGTGCCAGGCCGCCGGCGGGCCGCGGAAGGTGGCCATGGCACGGCGCTGCAGCGACGCCGCCTGCGCGGCATCGCCCCGCACCCAGGCCAGCCGCGCCTGCGCCGCCAGGCCGGCGGGGTGCTCGGTGCCCCAGGCGCCCAGGTCGTCCAGCAGCCGGCCGGCAGCGACCGCATCGCCGCGTTCCAGGTGCAGCCAGGCCGCGTTGAGCCGCGCCAGCGAATGCAGCTGGCCGTAGGGCCGCGCGTCGATGATCTGCGCCAGCAGGGCCAGCGCGGCTTCGACGTCGCCGCCGGCACAGGCCTGCCGCACGCGGGAGAACAGGCTCACGCCCCACAGGTACGGCACGGCCGCCGGCTCGGTGCACCGGTCGATGAAGGCGCGCGCCTGTGCGATGCCGTCCGGGTCCTGGGCCAGGTCTTCCGCGCGCAGCCACAGCCCCAGCAGCGCCTGCTGGTGGCGGCGGGCCACCCGGCGGTCTTCGGCCAGCGCACGGGCGCGCTGGCGCACCGCCGCGCGGTCGCCGCCCAGGAAATCCCGCCAGGCCTGGGCCACGGCCAGCGGTCCGCGGACACTGGGCCGCGGGTCGTTCAGCAGCGCGCCGGCGTGTTCCAGGGCCCGCTCCACCTCGGGTGCGCCGCCGCGCGACACCAGCACCGTGACCGCATGGCCGATGATGGCCGCGGCGGCCTGTGCGTTCTGGCTCTGGATGCGAGCCACCGAGGCCAGGGCCTCCTTGCATTGCGACTCCGCGGTGCGGAACTCGCCGGAGGCGGCATGGGCCTCGGCCAGCCGGGCCAGGGTCTGCATGGCGAAGGCGTCGCGGCGCGTGGCGCGAAAGGTGTCCAGCGCCCGTTCGAAACCGCGCCGCGCCTCGTCCGACTCGCCGGCCTGCCAGGCCAGCTGCGCCAGGCTGTAGGCGATGACGCCCAGGTGCAGCGAGTTGCCGCTGGCCAGGAACGCGGCCTCCGCCTGGCGCAGCAGCGTCTTCGCCAGGGGCGCATCGCCGCGCGCCTCGGCGTCCTGCGCCAGGTTGAGGCGGATCAGGTTCACCCAGTCGGCGTCGCCCTGGCCCTCGGCCAGCGCCAGCGCGGTGCTCAGGTGCGCCCGGGCTTCCTCCACGGGCCCTTCTTCGCGGCCGATCGCCGCGCCGAGGATCTGGTGCGTCGTGGCTTCCAGCCAGACGTCGCCGGCCTGACGGGCGCGCGCCAGCAGCGCCTCGCCGGCCTGGCGCACCGCGCTGTCGCCGGTCAGGGCGCGCAGGCGCAGGTGCCACAGCTGGGCCATGGTGCTCTGGGGCTCCATGTCGCACACGGCGGCCATCATGCGCACGGCGGAGTCGAAGTTGGACTGCACGTACTGGTCCAGCGCGCGCGCGAAGGTCTGGTTCACGAACGGATCGCGCGACTCGAAGCCCAGCGGCATGCCGCTGCCGGGGAAGAGGTCGGCATGGATGGCACGGGCCAGGCGCTCGCCCATCTGCACCGCCTCGGCCTCGCGCAGGCTGCCGCTGAGGGTGCGCTCGCCGACACCGGCGATCTGGTAGTCCAGCCACAGCGCATGCCCCTGCCGCCGGATCGACGCATGCACCACGCGGTTCAGGCCCAGCGTCTGCAGCGCGACCTGGATGCGATCGGCCGCCTCCACCTGCGCCGGCAGCTTGCCGACGGCCTTCTGCAGGGTCGACACCGGCAGCACCTCCAGGCGCCGATCGCCTTCCAGCGCATGGCCGACCAGGGCCATCAGCCCGTACCGGGTCCAGTCCAGCGCGGCATCGCCGGTCTGGTTCTGGCACGGCAGCATGCCCAGGCGCAGGCGCCGGGCCACCGGGGCCACGGGCTGCGGGGCCGCCGGCGCCGGCGCGCGCTGCGGCGCCGCCAGCTCGAACACCTCGCCGACGAAGCGGTAGCCGTGGCCGTGGACCGTCTTGATGCAGGTGGGCTGGCTGGCCGAATCGCCGATGGTCTTGCGCGCCTGCATGATGGTGCGCGCCAGCACGCTGTCCGACACCTCCTGGCCCTGCCAGATGGCGTCCAGCAGCTCATGGCGCTGCACCACGCGGTGGCGTTCCTGCAGCAGGTACACCAGCAGCCCGAACACCTTGGGCGCCGCGGGCTGCAGCTGGCCGTCGCGCCACACTTCGTGGCGCGCGGCGTTCACTTCGCAATTGCCGAAGCGCAGCAGTTTGGGTTCGCTCATGATCGTGCCGACCTCAGCCTTGCAGGCGGCAGGCGCCCCGAGGCCGGCCTCTGCGATATCGGTGTCGACAACCTGGACTTGAACGGCACCCCGCGCAGGCCCGGCACGCCACGCGCGGCGGCACCGGGAAGGGCGGGCAGTGACAGGAAGGCAACGGTCATGCGTGCTCGGACGATCAGAACTGACCTGGATCGTCATTATTGCGACCATGCCGCGGCCTCGTCGCGGCCATATTTCGCGGTTCATGCCGGGTACGCGCTGCGAGACGGCCCTGGCGCCGGGACATGCCGGCCCTGATCGGCGATCGAGGCGCCCGGCGAGCGCACGGACCAACAGGCCGCCGCCCCCCGGGCACGCCCGAGGCCGGGGCACCTGGGCCGCCCGGGGCCGCCCTGGGCCGCTCCGGGCTGATGCACCCCGGGCACGGGCTTGGCCGACCGCCGCCGTTGACGCGTCATTTGACTGATATCAACCCTTCGCCGATGCCCGGCGCGGGCCGCACCCAGGCGCCTCCGGCCGGGCGCTGAAGCCCCTGCTGGCGGCCTTGTCGGGGCGGCGGCGTATCTTGGAAGGCCGCGGAGCGAAGGCGCCCCGCCGCGCCAGGACCCCAAGCGTCCTGGCCTCGCCGCGGATTGATATCACGCAAAGGAGGCGGCCCCGGACGAAAGCTTGACGCCGGTCGAAACCGCGGCGTGCAGGGCGGACTAGGATCGCCCGGCGGACGTGTTCCGCAAGCCGCGGCGCGCCGTTCGCAGAAGGCCCGCGCCCGTGGTCACTTGAACATTCCCTCCCCGGACCCGACCCATGCCCCTCGTCGACGCCCCCCGCACCGCCGCCGCCGTGCTGCCCGCCCAGCCCATCAGCGAGGAAGTGCTGCTGGAGAAATACGCCAAGGGCGATGAGAAGACGGTGGACGACGTGCGCCGCCGCGTGGCCCACGCGCTGGCGCAGGCCGAAGCACCGGGCCAGCGTGCCGCCTGGGAGGCGCGCTTCCTGCAGGCCCAGCGCGACGGCTTCGTGCCCGCGGGCCGCATCAACTCCGCCGCCGGCACCGGGCTGGAAGCCACGCTGATCAACTGCTTCGTGCAGCCGGTGGGCGACTCCATCACCAGCATCGACGACGGCCACCCCGGCATCTACACCGCGCTGGCCGAAGCGGCCGAGACCATGCGCCGCGGCGGCGGCGTGGGCTACGACTTCTCGC
>CBIHPZ010000531.1:0-3574 GCA_966211865.1 uncultured Aquabacterium sp. | reverse complement strand
CCGGCTTCCGTGAAGTCCTTCATCCACCGCTCCGGCGTGATCAGCGGGTAGTCGCTGCCGAACAGCATGCGGTCGCGCAGCAGGGTGTTGGCGTACTGCACCAGCTGGGGCGGAAAGTACTTCGGGCTCCAGCCCGAGAGGTCGATCCAGATGTTGGGCTTGTGCAGCGCCAATGAAAGCGCCTCGTCCTGCCACGGCCAGCTGGGGTGGGCGATGACGATCTGGATGTCGGGGAAGTCGATCGCCACGTCTTCCAGCAGCATGGGGTTGCTGTTCTGCAGCCTCAGGCCACCGCCGCAGCGCATGCCCGAGCCGATGCCGGAATGCCCGCTGTGGAAGATCGCCGGCAGCTTGTACTCGGCGATGACCTCGTAGATGGGCCAGGCCATCTTGTCGTAGGGCAGGAAGCCCTGGACCGTGGGGTGGAACTTGAAACCCTTGACGCCATGCTCCTCCACCAGGCGCCGCGCCTCGCGCGCACCCATCTTCCCCTTGTGCGGGTCGACCGAGGCGAAGGCGATCATCATGTCGCTGTTGGCATTCGCCGCTTCGCAGATCTCCTCGTTCGGGATGCGGCGGCGGCCCAGCTGCGATTCGGAATCGACCGTGAACATCACCAGGCCGATCTTGCGTTCGCGGTAGTAGGCGACCGTCTCGGCGATGGTGGGGCGGCGGCTGGAGCGGAAGTACTTGTCGGCGGCGCGGTCGTACTCTTCGCCGTAGTTGTCGAACGGGTTCCAGCACGACACCTCGGCATGCGTGTGGACGTCGATCGCGATCAGGTCGTCGGTCTTCATCAGGGCACTCAGATAATTAAGATCGTGAATGAAGTTTAGGCCTGGAACCGCGCCCGGTCCAGCGAATGGCAAGCGTTTTATCCAGATTGCCTTGGGGTTTGCCCTAGTCTTTAAGTTAAGGTTGTGAACTAAATTCACGCCACCGAAAGACCTTGCCATGACCGCCGACTTCACCCTCGCCACCGGCCTGCTGGCCTCGCTGGACCTGCTTTCGATCTCGCTGTCCGGCCCGGTCGCACACCTGCGGCTGAATCGCCCGGCCAAGCGCAATGCGCTCAGCGACACGCTGATCCAGCAGCTGCACACCGCCATCGTCAACCTGCCCGAAGGCGTGCGCGCCGCCGTCATCAGCGGCGAGGGCGAGCACTTCTGCGCCGGGCTCGATCTGTCGGAGCTGGTCGAGCGCGACGTCGCCGGCGGCGTGCTGCATTCGCGCATGTGGCATGCCGCCTTCGACCAGTTCCAGTTCGGCCGCGTGCCCCTCGTCGCCGCGCTGCACGGCGCGGTGGTGGGCGGCGGCCTGGAGCTGGCGGCCGCCTGCCACGTGCGCGTGGCCGACGACAGCACCTACTTCGCGCTGCCGGAAGGCCAGCGCGGCATCTTCGTCGGGGGCGGCGGCTCGGTGCGCCTGCCGCGGCTGATGGGCGTGGCCCGCATGACCGACCTGATGCTCACCGGCCGCGTGCTCGACGCACGGGAGGGTGTGCAGGCCGGCCTGGCGCAGTACCACGTGCCGGCCGGTGAATCGCTGGCCAAGGCGATCGAGCTGGCCGGCCGCATCGCCACCAACGCGCCGATGTCCAACTTCGCGGTCATGCACGCGCTGCCGCGCATCGCCGACCAATCGCAGTCGGAAGGGCTCTTCACCGAATCGCTGATGGCCGCCGTGGCGGAAAGCACGCCCGAGGCGCAGGAACGCCTGCGCGCCTTCCTGGACAAGCGCGCCGGCAAGGTGCAGAAGCAGGGCTGATCACCATGGCGCAGTACCGCGAGGCCCGCGTCGGCGGCTGCACCGAGGCGTCGGTCGAACACCGTGCGGACGGCAGCCTGGTCCTGCGCTCGGTGGAGCCGCTGGGCGCCTTCCCGGCCCGGCTGACCGACGCGCTGGAGCAGTGGGCCGCCGCAACGCCTGAACGCGTCTTCGTCGCGCGCCGCGACAGCGACAACGGCGGCGACTGGCGCGCCATCACGTACGCGCAGATGCTGCAGCGCGCCCAATCGCTGGGCCAGGCGCTGCTGGACCTGGGGCTGGGTGCCGAACGGCCGCTGGCCATCCTGTCGGGCAACGACCTGGAGCACCTGTCGCTGATGCTGGGCGCGATGTGGGCCGGCGTGCCGGTCGCGCCCATCTCACCGGCCTATTCGCTGATGTCGCAGGACTTCGGCAAGCTGCGCCACATCGCTGGCCTGCTGACGCCGGGCGCGGTGTTTGCGGCAGGCCCCGCGTTCGCCAACGCGATCGACGCGGTGCTGCCGTCGGACCTGCCGGTGATCTTGGGCCGCGGCCGGCTGGACACGCGCGATTCGATCGCATTCGACACCTTGCTGGACACCGCGCCCGCCGCCAGCGTGGCCGCCGCGCACGCCGCCGTCGGCCCGGACACCGTGGCGAAGATCCTCTTCACCTCCGGCTCCACCAAGGCGCCCAAGGGCGTGATGAACACGCACCGCATGATCTGCGCCAACCAGCAGATGCTGCGCCAGTGCATGGGCTTCCTCGCCGACGAGCCGCCGGTGCTGGTCGACTGGCTGCCCTGGAACCACACCTTCGGCGGCAACCACAACACCGGCATCACGCTGTTCAACGGCGGCACGCTCTACATCGACGATGGCAAGCCGACGCGCCAGGGCATCGCCGAGACCTTGCGCAACCTGCGCGAGATCTCGCCCACCGTGTACTTCAACGTGCCCAAGGGCTTCGAGGAAATCGCGCGGGCGATGGACACGGACACCGCGCTGCGCGACTCGCTGTTCAAGCGCGTCAAGGCCTTCATGTTCGCCGGCGCGGGGCTGTCGCAGGCGGTCTGGGACCACCTGGACGCGCACGGCGAGGCGGCCATCGGCGAACGCGTGCGCGTCATCACCGGGCTGGGCATGACCGAGACGGCGCCCTCCTGCACCTTCGCGGTGGGCACGGACGTGCGCTCGGGCCACATCGGCCTGCCGGTGCCGGGCGTGGAGGTCAAACTCGTGAAAGACGCGGCCAGCGGCAAGACGGAAGTGCGCTTCCGCGGCCCCAACGTGATGCCGGGCTACTGGCGCGCGCCCGAACAGACGGCCGAGGCCTTCGACGACGAAGGCTTCTACCGCACCGGCGACGCGGTGGCCTGGGTGGACGAAGCCAACCCGCAGCGCGGCCTGCGCTTCGATGGCCGCATCGCGGAGGACTTCAAGCTCTCCAGCGGCACCTTCGTCAGCGTGGGTCCGCTGCGCATGAAGATCATCCAGGCCGGCGACCCCTGCGTGCAGGACGCCGTGCTGGCCGGGCTGGACCGCGACGAGATCGCCGCGCTGGTGGTGCCGCGCGCCGACGACTGCCGCCGCCTGGCCGGCGTGGCCGACGGCGTGCCGCTGGCCGAGGTGCTGAAGCACCACGCCGTGCGCGACTTCTTCCAGGCCCTGGCCGACCGGCTGTGGCGCGAAGGCACCGGCAGCGCCACGCGCGTGGCACGCCTGCTGGTGCTGGCCGAGCCGCCGTCCATCGACCGCGGCGAGGTGACCGACAAGGGCAGCATCAACCAGCGCGCGGTGCTGGCGCAGCGCGCGGCGCTGGTGGA
>CBIHPZ010000530.1:0-3577 GCA_966211865.1 uncultured Aquabacterium sp. | reverse complement strand
CCCTCCAGCTTCTTCCGCAGCCGGTGGATGTACACCTCGATCATCCCCGGCGCCGCCGGTGATTCCCCGCTGCTGCCGCTGCGGTCCGCCGCCCAGGCCGCGGTGATCTGTTCCTTCTGGACCACCTTGTTCCGCTGGCTCAGCAGCAAATCCAGCAGGTCCCATTCACGCGGCGACAAATCCACTGCCACGCCATCGATGCTGGCCCGCCGCGCATCGCGGTCGAAGGCCAGGCGCCCCATGTCCGCCGGCGGGGTGGGGGCCGGCATCGGCCGCGTGCGGCGCAGCAGTGCGCGCAGGCGGGCTTCCAGTTCGGGGAAGTCGAAGGGCTTGGTCAGGTAGTCGTCGGCGCCGGCGTTGAGGCCCGCCACGCGGTCGTCCAGGCCATCGAGCGCGGTCAGCACCAGCACCGGCAGCGCCGGCCTGCTCTGGCGCACGTGCTTGAGCACCGTCAGGCCGTCGATCATCGGCAGGCCGATGTCGAGCACCGCGGCGTCGAATTCGCGCTTGAGCATCAGGTACTCGGCCACCGCGCCGTTGGGCGCGTGCTCCACGGTGAAGCCGGCCTGCTGCAGCTGCGCGGTCAGTGCGTCGGCCAGGATGGCGTCGTCTTCGGCCAGCAAGAGATTCATCGGGGGGACGTCGCGCTGTGACGGCAAATGGCCGGCAGCTTAACGCCTTGATGTCGGGTTAACGATCCCTGAATACCCCGGTCAGCGCGGCCAAAGGGTCAGGCTGGACCAGCCCACAGACCACCAGTCCTGGCCATCGAACTGCGTGGTCGTGCGGAGGCGGCCCTTGGGCAGCGGGATCCAGGTCTCGCCCTGGTCCACGCTGACGCGGCTGTCGTCCATCGTGACCAGCAGGTCCTGCATGCAGCGTGACGCCGGCAGCGGCTTCCAGCCCTCGGGCCTCCGCACCGCCATCTCGCTGCCGCTGGCGACCAGCGCACCGCCGCAACTGAAGGCTTTCCGTGAGGCCAGGTCCGTGGTGGTCAGCGGCATGACCTCGGTCCAGGTCCGGCCACCGTCGGTGCTCTCGTGCAGCCGGTCCGGAATGCCGAAGCGGAGGTAGCCCGAGCCGACCACCCAGACCCCGTCGGCGCCGGTGAAGCTGCTCTCGGTGGAAACGGACGGCACCGGACCCGCCGCCTCCCACTGACGGCCATCGCGGCTGGTGTGCAACTGCCCGGCGACCGTGATGGCACCCCAGCGGTCACCCAGCCAGGCGACCGAGCGCACCGGGTCGGCCAGCGAGGTCGTCGACCAGGTCTGTCCGGCGTCGGCGCTGAATTCGAGCGAACCCTGGAAGTTGGGCTCCGCGATCCGGATGCGCAATCTCGAACCGTCGGGCGCTCGGGGGCCCGCACCCGGCTCCGTCGCTGAGGAGGGAACGGCATGCCAGTGCTGCCCGCCGTCCGTGCTCAGTTCCAGGTTGCTTCCCGTGCCGCGCCGCTGGTTGCTGCCGGTCGGCTGCCACTCTTCGCTGGGGGCGGTGGCAAGGCGCTGCCAGGTCTGTCCGTTGTCGTCCGAGGCAGACAGGATGTTCGCATCCAGGCCCAGCAAGCGTCCTGGCGCGGTCCGCAGCAGGCCGGAGCTCCAGGTCGGGTCAGTCCCGAATGCCTGCCAGTGCAGGCCATCGGTGCTGATGTCCGCCTTGCCTTCGGGCATCCAGGCCACCACCTCGTCGCTGCCGTGCACTCGCCAGAAGGCGCGCAAGCTTGGCGCGCCCACGTCGACACACTGGGCGGCCAGGCAGGCCCGCAGCGGCTTGCCGGATTCCTGGATCAGGCTCCTGAGCGGGGGCGTGCGGTACATCTGGTAGAGCACGGCGTTCTGGACGCCAGGGTCGCTGGTCGCTGCCTGCCACCGGATGCCGTCGTCGGAAACCAGCGCCGGGTCGCCCGAAAACCACCACAGCCGCAGGTCGGGTCCGATGCCGAGGTAATAGCCCTGCAGTGTTGGCGTGAGCACCGGCGTTCCCAGGCTCTGCCATGTCAGGCCGCCGTCTGTGCTGCGCATGACCCCGGTCGGCCCCACGCCCACCAATGCGCCTTTGTAGGGCACCACGGCATCGAGGATGAGGTCGATCGCCTGCCAGCTGCGGCCCTCGTCGTCGCTGCGGAACACCAGGTCATGGGCCAGCAGCAAGGCGTGCGAAGAACTGCCGGCCAGCCCCGACACGTTCCGCCGTACCAGTTGCGGCATCACGCCTTCGGCGCCCGCGGATGGCAGCGCCAACAGGCGGCCAAGGTTTGCCTGCGCAAGCGCCTGGGCCAGCTCGGCCGGTGGACGGTCGTGCGCCAGGGCGTGGTTGAAGGTGGCCGGCGTCATGCCCCGGGCGGCGAGCTGGTCCAGCCAGCGGCCTTGGGCCCGCACCAGCGGGTCCGCGCCGGCATTGGCGCCGATGGGCGTGGTGATGCCCGGGCCGGGCTGGCCGAGGCCGAGATCGGCGACGGCGGTGTCGAGGTCCGCCTGGGCCTGCGCGAGCGCGGCCGGCGTTGCCCGCCGGGCCAGCGCCGGGCTGCCATACAGGGTCGCCGGCGTGGTGCGCAGGGCCCGTGAGAGGACGGCGGTGCTCAGCGGCGTCACGTTGGCCTGGCCCGCGGCGGTGGCCGCCGACCACAGCACGGCGCCGCCCGGCGTGCGCGCCTGGATGAGGCAGGGCAGGGCGGAGGCGGCGAGCGCCGCCGAATAGCGGCCGTCGGCACCGGTGGTCACCTGTGTGGTGCTGCCATCTGCACAACTGAAGTTGACGCGGGCTTGCGGCCAGGCATCGCGTTCACCCACCCAGCCGCTGACGGACGCGGGCGTTGGGTTGGTGACGGGGCCTGAGCCGTCACCACCGCTGCCGCAGGCCGACAGCCATGCCGCGAGCAAGGGCGGCAGGAAATGGCGAAGATGGACGCGTCCTTTGGATGTCATCATGCGTGGCGCTGGAAGTGGCGATGCGGCGTTCATGGGGTCCCTGCAGGTGTGCCGGCGCACTCTAGGGCGGTGACGCGGCACCGTGCGTGACGAGCATCACCTCAACGAGGGGCAAATGGTGACGCGTCGCTACACTTTCCCGATGAGCTCCCCCCCTGCCCTCAATGCCCTGCTGCAGCGCGCCGAATCGCTGCTGACCCGCCTGGAAGCCATCCTGCCGCACCCGTTGGCGCCGCCCGATTGGTCGGCCTCCATCGCCTACCGCTACCGCAAGCGCGGCGGTTCGGGCTTCCTGCAGCCGGTGACCCACGTGGCCCGCATCGCGCTGACCGACCTGCAGGAGGTCGATGGCCAGAAGGCGCGCCTGGTGCGCAACACGCGCCAGTTCGTCGAAGGCGCGCCCGCCAACAACGTGCTGCTGACCGGCGCGCGCGGCACCGGAAAAAGCTCGTTGATCAAGGCCTGCCTCAATGAATTCCACGAGCACGGCCTGCGCCTGATCGAGGTCGACAAGGCCGACCTGGTCGACCTGCCGGACCTGGTGGACCTGGTGGCCGCGCGGCCCGAGCGCTTCATCATCTTCTGCGACGACCTCAGCTTCGACGAGGGCGAGCCGGGCTACAAGGCGCTGAAGTCCATCCTCGACGGCT
>CBIHPZ010000529.1:0-3601 GCA_966211865.1 uncultured Aquabacterium sp. | reverse complement strand
CCCGGCCACTGCCCGCTGTGCGGCATGGCGCTGGAGCCGGTGCTGGCCAGCGCCGACGCAGGCGCCAGCCCCGAACTGCGCGACATGACCCGGCGCTTCTGGATCGGCACCGCCCTGACGGCGCCGGTCTTCGCGCTGGAAATGGGCGGCCATCTCTTCGACATCCACCACCTCGTCGCACAGCAGCTCTCGAACTGGGTGCAGCTGCTGCTCGGCTCGCCGGTGGTGCTGTGGGCGGGTTGGCCTTTCTTCACGCGGGCCGCCGCATCGGTGAAGAACCGCAGCCTGAACATGTTCTCGCTGATTGCGCTGGGCACCGGGGCGGCGTGGCTGTACAGCATCGTGGCGACACTGGCGCCCGGCCTCTTCCCGCCCGCGCTGCGCACGCCCGACGGCGCGGTGGCCGTCTACTTCGAGGCGGCCGCGGTCATCACGGTGCTGGTGCTGCTGGGGCAGGTGCTGGAACTGCGGGCACGCGAAAAAACCTCCGGCGCCATCAAGGCCCTGCTCGGCCTGGCGCCGAAAACCGCCCTGAAGGTGACGCCCGACGGCACGGACGAGACGGTGCCGGTCGATGCCATCCAGGTGGGCGACCTGCTGCGCGTGCGGCCCGGCGAGAAGGTGCCGGTGGACGGCGAGCTGACCGAGGGCAAGGGCAACGTCGACGAGTCGATGGTCACCGGCGAGCCGATGCCGGTGGCCAAGGCCATCGGCGCCAAGGTCACCGCCGGCACCATGAACCAGACCGGCGGCTTCGTGATGCGGGCCGAGAAGGTGGGCGCCGACACCCTGCTGTCCCAGATCGTCCACATGGTGGCCGCGGCCCAGCGCAGCCGCGCCCCCATCCAGCGCATGGCCGACCAGGTGGCCGGCTGGTTCGTGCCGGTGGTCATCGGGGTCGCGGCGCTGACCTTCGCGGCCTGGCTGGCGTGGGGACCCGCTCCGGCGTTCAGTTATGCGCTGGTCACGGCGGTCGCGGTGCTCATCATCGCCTGCCCGTGCGCCCTGGGCCTGGCCACGCCGATGTCCATCATGGTGGGCGTGGGCCAGGGCGCGCAGCACGGCGTGCTGATCCGCGACGCCGAGGCGCTGGAGAAGATGGAACAGGTGGACACGCTGGTCGTGGACAAGACCGGCACCTTGACCGAAGGCCGGCCGAAGGTCGTGCACGTCGAGCCGGCGCAGGGCTTCAGTGCCGACGAGGTGCTGCAGCGGCTGGCCAGCGTCGAGCGGGCCAGCGAGCATCCGCTGGCCCTGGCCATCGTGACGGATGCGCAGCAGCGCGGGCTGCCGCTGTCGGCGGTGTCGGACTTCGATTCGCCGGTGGGCAAGGGCGTCGTCGGCACGGTCGACGGCGCCGCCGTGGTGTCGGGCAGCGCCAAGTTCCTCGCCGAGCACGGCATCGCCGTGCGCGCGCTGGAAGCGCCGGCCGAAGCCCAACGCGCAAAGTCAGCGACCGTGATCTTCGTGGGCGTGGACGGCCGGCTGGCCGGCTTCGTCGCCATCGCCGACCCCATCAAGCCGACGACGCCGGCGGCACTGCAGGCGCTGCGGGCGGCGGGCATCCGCATCGTCATGCTCACGGGCGACGGCAGGACCACGGCGCAGGCGGTGGGCCGCGAACTGGGCATCGACGAGGTGGTGGCCGAGGTGTTCCCGGAGGACAAGGTGGCCGTGGTGAAGCGGCTCACGGCCGAGGGCCGCCGCGTGGCCATGGCCGGCGACGGCGTGAACGATTCGCCCGCGCTGGCGGCCGCGCTGGTCGGCCTGGCCATGGGCACGGGCACCGACGTGGCGATGGAAAGCGCCGGCATCACGCTGCTGCAGGGCGACCTGATGGGCATCGTGCGCGCGCGGGCGCTGTCGCGCGCGACCATGCGCAACATCCGCCAGAACCTGGTGCTGAGCTTTGCCTACAACGTCGCCGGCATCCCGCTGGCGGCCGGGGTGCTCTACCCGTTCCTCGGGCTGCTGCTGTCACCCGTGGTGGCCGCAGCGGCCATGGCGCTGTCGTCGGTCAGCGTCATCGGCAACGCGCTGCGGCTGCGGTCGATGCGGGTCGGCTGAGCCGCGCTCTCCCGAGCGCGGCGCCCGGGTCACACCGCCAGGATGGACACGGCCTTGGTCACGAGATACGCCTCCAGCGCCTCCGGCCCGCCTTCCGAGCCATAGCCCGAATCCTTGACGCCGCCGAACGGCATCTCGGCCGAGGGCGCGGCCGGCTGGTTGATCCACAGCATGCCCACTTCCATCTGCTGCGCCAGCTGGTGCGCATGCTTGATCGAACGCGTGAACGCATAACCCGCCAGCCCGAAAGGCAGGCGGTTGGCCTCGGCAATCGCCTCGTCCAGCGTGTCGAAGGGGCGGATGGCGGCCACCGGGCCGAAGGGCTCGTTGTTGAACACGTCGGCTTCCAGCGGCACGTCCGTCAGCACCGTGGGTGCGAAGAAGTTGCCGGCCTGGCCCACGCGTTCACCGCCGGTGGCCACCGTGGCGCCCTTGCGGCGCGCGTCGTCGATCACCTGCGCCATGGCCGTCACGCGGCGGGCATTGGCCAGCGGGCCCAGCGTGGTGCCCTCGGCCAGGCCGTCGCCCAGCTTCAGGCTTTGGGCGTGCTTCACCAGCGCTTCGGCAAACGCGTCCTTCAGGCTGCGGTGCACCAGGAAGCGCGTGGGCGAGATGCACACCTGCCCCGCGTTGCGGAACTTGGCGCCGCCCGCGGCCTTCACGGCCAGCGCCACGTCGGCGTCGTCGGCCACGATGACCGGCGCATGGCCGCCCAGCTCCATCGTCACCCGCTTCATGTGGCGGCCGGCCAGCGCGGCCAGTTCCTTGCCCACCGGCGTGGAGCCGGTGAAGGTCACCTTGCGGATCACCGGGTGCGGGATCAGGTAGCTGGAGATCTCGGCCGGGTGGCCGAACACCAGGCCCACCACGCCGGCCGGGATGCCGGCATCGACGAAGGCCCCCAGCAGCGCGGCCGGCGAGGCCGGGGTTTCTTCCGGCGCCTTGCAGAGGAAGGAGCAGCCGGTGGCCAGCGCGGCGCTGAGCTTGCGCACCACCTGGTTGATCGGGAAGTTCCAGGGCGTGAAGGCCGCCACCGGGCCCACCGGCTCCTTCAGCACCAGCTGCTGCGCCGCCAGGTTGCGCGAAGGCACGATGCGGCCGTAGACGCGCAGCGCCTCGTCGGCGAACCATTCGATGATGGTGGCGCCGGCCTGCACTTCCACCTTGGCTTCCGCCAGCGGCTTGCCCTGCTCCTGCGTCAGCAGGCGGGCCACGCTGTCGGCCCGTTCGCGCAGCAGCGCCGCGGCGCGGCGCATCACCGCCGAACGTTCATGCGCCGAGGTCTTGCGCCAGGTCTCGAAGCCGCGCTGCGCCGCGGCCAGCGCGCGGTCCAGGTCCACGGTGGAGGCACAGGCCACCTTGCCGATGGGCTGGCCGGTGGCGGGGTTCAGCACGTCCAGCGTCTTGCCGTTGGCGGCATCCACCCACTGGTTGTCGATGAGCAGGCGGGTGTCGGGATAGCGGTCGGTCATGGGAGCCTCGGGGTCGTCGGGTCGGAGGGAAGACGGGCGCCGGGAACCGCTGGGCCCGCAGC
>CBIHPZ010000528.1:0-3607 GCA_966211865.1 uncultured Aquabacterium sp. | reverse complement strand
CAGGCGGTGCACGGCGAGGCCTGGTTCGCCAGCCTGGCGCCCGAGCTGCAGCACGCCATCCTGGCGCGCGCCACGGTGCGCCGGCTGCGCGCCGGCGTGGTGCTGACGCGCGGTGCCGGCAGCGCCGACGCCTGGTTCGGCGTGGCCGCCGGCGCGGTGCGGCTGTCCACCGCGCTGGCCTCGGGCAAGCAGGTCAGCTTCCAGCTGGTGGAGCCCGGCGGCTGGTTCGGCGACATCCCGCTGATCGACGGCATGGGCCAGCCCTGCGACGCCGAGACCTGCGCCGACTCCACGATCCTGGTGCTGCGCAAGGACGACCTGCAGCAGCTGCTGGTGCGCCACCCCGACCTGGGCCTGGCGCTGGCGCGGCTGAACTGCCGCCGCGCGCGGACCATGATGGGCCTGTTCGCCGACGCGGTCTCGCTGCCGCTGGAAAACCGCCTGGCGCGCCAGCTGCTGCAGCTGGCGCGGCGCTTCGGCCAGCGCGACGTCAACGGCCTGCTGCGCATCGCGCTGAAGCTGTCGCAGCAGGACGTGGCCGACCTGCTGGGGGCCAGCCGGCAGCGCGTCAACGCCGGCTTGAAGAAGCTGGAGCGCAGCGGCGTGCTGCGCGTGTCCGCCGGGCGCTGGGAAGTGCGTGACCTGGAAGCGCTGGAGGCGCTGGGGGCGGGCTGAACCAGCCTCTGACCTGACTCTTACTTTGACGTGCGGGCAGGTCAGGCCGACAGCGGCAGGTCCAGCGCGGCGCACACCACCTGCGCGTGGCGCTTCAGCCGCAGCGACTCGGGCTGGCGCCGCGCCAGCGGCTGCACCAGGTTCAGCGCGCCGGCCCACTGGCCGCTGCGCTGCAGCGCATCCAGGTGGACCTGCTCGAACAGCTCGCGCTGCGCGTGGCTGCCGCCAACGGCTGAAAGACGCGGCAGCGCCTGCTCCAGCGCGTCCACCGCATCGGCCCAGCGGCCTTCGGCATGGGCCAGCAATCCGCGCCCGGCGGGCACCGCCACGCGCTGCCAGGCCTCGCTCAGCGCCGGCGACGCGGTGGGCGCAAAGGCCTCGATGCGGGCCAGCAGCCGCGCGGCTTCCGGCCGGCCGGCGCGCGCCAGGCCGTACAGGTACTGCAGGTCCAGGAAAGGCTGCACGCGGTCTTCCAGGCGGCCGGTGAGCCAGCCGGCCAGCTCCTGCCAGCGCTGGCCCACGTCCACGCCCGCCAGCTCCAGCCGCGCCAGCAGCGACACCGCGCCCACCTGGTCCTGCGAGTACGACTTGTCGACGCCCCAGACCTGGTGGTCGTACAGCGACAGCGCATCCGCCTCGTCGCCCAGCTCGATCAGGAACAGCGCCAGGTGCCACCAGTTGTGGGTGCGCATGAAGGACGTGAGGCCGCGCCACTGCCCGCTGGCCGCGCGCAGGAAGGCCGCGCCCTCGTGCAGCCGGCCGTCGGTCAGCATCACGTGGGCCAGCGCGTGCTGGGCCCAGGGCTCGTCCGGCCGCAGGGCCAGCGCCAGGCGGGCGGCGTGCTCGGCCTCGTCCAGCCGGTGGCATTGCTCCCAGCCGAAGGCCAGCATGCCGTGCAGCCAGGCCACGTCGTGCGCCGCCGGCAGCGCGGCCAGCGCCAGGCGCAGCAGCATGGGCGCGTCCCCGAGGTTGAAGGCGTGGTACTGCGCCAGTTTCAAGGTGCACAGGTCGCGCGGCCAGCGGGCCAGCGCCTCGGCATGCGCGGCCAGCGCGGCGGGCGCGTCGCCCTCCACCCACAGGCGCACCGCTTCGGCAAACTGCCGCTCCCTTTCCGTGCAAGGCAGATTGGCCGCCTGCGCCCGCGCCAGCTGCGCACGGGCACGCGCCGGGCCACCCGCGTCCTCGCCGAACATCTGCAAGGCGGCGGCGCAGGCCTGCACCAGCACGCTGTCGTCGCACTCGGCCACCTTCAGCACGTCCAGGATGCGCGGCGTGTAGCCCAGGAAGCCGTTGATGAAACCCGCCACCGCCGCCGGACTGTCCGGGTGCTGCACCCGGATCGGCAGGCCGAAGGGATCGTGCGAATCGATCATGGCGATCCTGCCGCGGCTTTTGCGAATTATCCCCAGGACAGCGCCGACAGGTCGTTGGCGAAGATCGGCATGTCCTTCCAGAGGCCCTTGAGCCGCGCGTTGGACACCGTGATCCAGGTCGGCTGGTACAGGTAGGCCGCCACCGCGTCATCCGCCACCAGGCGCTGCAGCTCGGCCATCATCTGGTTGCGCTGCTTCACGTCGGCGGTGGCATTCACCTTGGCCCACAGATCGTTGAACTTGGCAGACTCGTAGTTCCAGTAGTAGCCCGGCCGCGCGAAGTTGCCGAAGTCCAGCGGCTCGACGTGGGAGACGATGGTGAGGTCGTAGTTCTTCTGGCCGTAGACGCCGGACAGCCACTGCGCCCACTCCACGTTCTCCTGCTTGGCCACGATGCCCACCTTGGCCAGCATCGCCGCGATCACCTCGCCGCCCTTGCGCGCATAGGGCGGCGGCGGCAGCTTCAACGACAGCTCCAGCGGCGTGGTGACGCCCGCTTCCTTCAGCAGCGCCTTGGCGCGCTCGGGGTTGAAGGCGTTCACCGCCGTCATGTCCACGTAGCCCGGCGCACCCGGCACGTAGAAGCTGCCGATGGGCGTGCCGAAGCCCTCGGCCACGCCATCGACCACCTGCTTGCGGTCGATCGCCATCGCGATGGCGCGGCGCACGCGCACGTCGTCCAGCGGCTTCTTCTTGTTGTTCATCGCCAGGATGGTCTTGGCGCGCGAGCCGCTGATGACGACCTGGAAGCGCTTGTCGCGCTTGAACTGCTCCAGCGTGCGGGCGGCGTCGATGCGCGGGAAGTGGTCGACGTCGCCGGCCAGCATCGCGGCCACCTGGGCCGCGGAATCGCTGATGAAGCGCACCGTCACGCGGCGCAGCTTGATGGCGGCCGCGTCGCGGTAGCCGTCCCAGCGCGACAGCACCACCGACGAGCCCTTGGCCCAGCTCTCCAGCTTGAAGGGGCCGGTGCCCACCGGCTGCGTCGCGTTCGTCGCCGCGCTCTTGGGCTCGACGATGATGGCCGTGGCCTGGCCCAGCTGGAACAACAGGTCCGGGTTCTGGTTCTTCAGCGTCAGCACCACCGTCAGGTCGTCGGTCAGCGCGATGTTGACGATGTTGGTGAAGGTGGCCTTGTCCTTGTTGGTGCTGGCGGCGTCGGCCGCGCGCTCGAACGAGAACTTCACGGCTTTCGCATTGAACGGCTCGCCGTTCTGGAACTTCACCCCGGGCCGCAGCTTGAAGGCCCAGGTCTTGTTGTCCGGCGTCACGGTCCAGCTCTGCGCCAGCAGCGGCGTGACGGTGGAATCGCCATTGATCTTGGTGAGCGTCTCGAAGACGTTGTAGAGCACGACCTCGCCGATGGCCGAGGCCGCGTTGGCGGTGGGGTCGAGGCCCGGCGGCTCCAGCGTCATCGCGAGGACCAGCGAGTCCTTCTTGGACTGTGCCTGGGCCCACCAGGGCTGCAGGGCGAAGGCGGCGGCGGGCAGGCTGAGCGCGGTACGGCGGCGGATCATCGTGGGGCTCCTTCTCGCGGGCGGTGGCGCATCGTAGCGGCA
>CBIHPZ010000527.1:0-3609 GCA_966211865.1 uncultured Aquabacterium sp. | reverse complement strand
TCGGCGCTGAGCTCGATGTGGCGGGTGCTGCGGTGGAACAGCGTGACGCCCAGCTGCGTCTCCAGCGCCTGCAGCGCGCGCGACAGCGCCGGCTGCGACAGGTGCACCCGTTCGCTGGCGCGCGAAAGGTTCAGCGTCTCGGCGGTGGTGAGGAAGAGCTGGAGCTGGCGCTGGCTGAGATTCATGCAGTCCCCACATGAATGGCGGCGCATTATGCAGTTCACGCCCGGCTGCAGCATTTCTACAGTGGCAGCACGCCACCCACCTGGAGCCCCAAGATGCCCGCCGCGTCCACCCCCTTCCGCCGACCGATCGCCCCGTGCCTGGCCACGCTGGCCGCCCTGACCGCGGCATTGGCGGCGGCCTTGATCGCAGGCGGCTGCTCGACGGCTGCGGCACCACCGCCCGGCGCCACCGCGCCGGCCGGCCGCATCCAGGGCCACGCCACGGTGCACGACGCCGCCTCCCGCGCCGGCCTGGTGGCCAACGCGCAGCTGGCCCTGCCCGCCTCCGCCAGCGGCGGCGGCGTGTTCGTCGGCGCCTGGCGCGACCGGCCGGCCCCGCCACCCGGCACCCGCCTGCCGGTCGTGCTGTTCCTGCACGGCTCCAGCGGCCTGGGCCTGAAGGCGATCGGCGAGTGGCAGCGCTGGCTCGCCGGGCTGGGCGTGGCCAGCGTCGCGCCCGATTCCTTCGCGCTGCCGGACCGGCTCACCTACACCTCGCCGATCGACCGCGCGACCTACGAGCGCATCCACGCGCTGCGCAGCAGCGAGATCGCGCCGATGCTCGACGCGCTGCGCGCCGCCCCGTGGGTGGATCCGGCGCGCATCGTGCTGGCCGGCACCAGCGAAGGCTCGGTGGCCGTGGCCCGTCACCCCGGCGACGGCTTCGCGGGCCGCCTGATCTACACCTGGAGCTGCGAGGACAACTACTTCGTGGACGGCGCGCGCACCGCGCCCGCGCCGGCGCTGCCGGTGCTCAACATCATCAGCAGCACGGACCCGTACTTCTCATCGTCCAACGGCTGGCTGGACCGGCCGCACGCGCAAGGCCATTGCGGCGCGGCGCTGGCGGCCCACCCGCGGGCCACCATCGTGCTGATTCCCGGCGCGCCGCACACCCTCTTGAACCTGCCCGCGGCACGCGACGCCACCGCGGCGTTCGTGCGTGACGTGTTGCGTCCGTGAGACCACGCGGCCGCCCGCGGGCAGATGCCGGGGCGTGCAGCGCGACTGTGCCGGTGGGGCCGCTGCCGCGGCTCAGCCGCGCGGGTGGTGGTTGGCGTGCAGCTGCCGCAGCCGCTCGCGCGCCACGTGGGTGTAGATCGTGGTGGTGGAGATGTCCGCGTGGCCCAGCAGCATCTGCACCGCGCGCAGGTCGGCCCCGTGGTTCAGCAGGTGCGTGGCGAAGGCATGGCGCAGCGTGTGCGGCGACAGCGGCACGTGGATGCCCGCGGCCAGCGCGTGGCGCTTGACGAGCGTCCAGAACATCTGGCGCGTCATGCCCGCGCCGCGGCCGGTGACGAACAACGCGTCGCTGTGCTGGCCCTTCAGGATGGCGCCGCGCGCTTCGGCCAGGTAGCGCTCGATCCACTGCTGCGCCTCGGCACCGAAGGGCACCAGGCGCTCCTTGCTGCCCTTGCCCAGCACGCTCACCACGCCCTCGTTCAGGCCGATGCGCACGGTCTTCAGCTCCACCAGCTCGCTCACGCGCAGGCCGCTGGCGTACATCAGCTCCAGCATCGCGCGGTCGCGCAGGCCCAGCATGTCGTTGACGTCGGGCGCGGCCAGCAGCGCTTCCACCTGCGCTTCGGAGAGGGTCTTGGGCACCCGCATCGGCTGCCGCGCCGTGCCCAGGCGCAGCGTGGGATCGGCATCGACCAGCCGTTCGCGCACGGCCCAGCGGAAATAACGCTTGAAGACCGTGAGCCTGCGGTTCGCGGTGGTGGCGCGGGTCTCGCCATGGCGGGCGGCGATGTAGCCCAGCAGGTCCACCTCGGTGCTGGCGTCGATGGCGCGCGCGGCCTGCTCGGCCAGCCAATGGGCGTACAGCGACAGGTCGCGGCGGTAGGCCTCCAGCGTCAGCCGGGCCAGGCCGTCCTCGATCCACAGCGCGTCGACGAAGCGGTCGATGGCGCGGCGGCTGCTGTGCAGCGCGGGATGGGGTTCCTGCGTGGCCGTGGTGGTGACGGTGGCGGAGCCTTCGGAGCCGTGCATGAGCGCTCAGGCGCAAGAATGGAAGGGGTCGCTGAGTCTAACGACCGCCCTGAACTTCTTTACATGCGTGGCACCGGCATGTCATGGCTTGGCGCGAGCATCCACGCCAACAACACGCTTTTCCGGAGGACACCTTGCACCCCAACACACCGCAGGCCGCCGCCGTGGCCACGCTGGCCCTGGCCGCCATGCTGGCGGCGGGCAACGCCGCCGCGCAGGCCAGCTTCGACCTCCAGACCCAGCAGCTCAGCGTGCCGACCATCGACGTCGGCGGGCAGGTCTACCGCAACCTGGTGGCCCGGCTGGACCCGGACGGCCGGCTCACCATCCTGAGCCTGACGCCGCCGGCCACCAATGCGGCGCGCATCGCCGCCGCCACCGCCGCGGCACAAAGCAGCAGCAATGCCTGCGCGCCGATCCGGCCCTTCTACTGGGAGATCGGCGACAAGACCCAGCGCCTGGCCGGCGGTTCGGTGAACGCGGCCGGCAACGGCACGGTGTATGAAGCGGGCACGGTGATGAACATCGCTTCGGCCTCGAAATGGCTGTACGGCGCCTACGTGGCCGAGCAGCGCGGCGGCGCGCTGACGGCCGAGGACATCGAGTTCCTCAACTTCCGCAGCGGCTACGTCAGCCTGCCCGCGCTCACCGGCTGCCAGCAGAACGACACCATCGCGTCCTGCGTGGCGCGCGACAGCAATGGCGTGCAGACGCCCTCGGAAGTGGGCCGCTTCCACTACGACGGCGGCCACATGCAGAAGCATGCTTCGCTGCCGGCGCCGGGCATGGGCCTGGGGGCGATGAACAACACCACGCTGGCCGCCGAACTGCGGCGCGTGCTGGGCACCGACATCAGCCTCAGCTACAGCCAGCCGCAGCCCGCCGGCGGCGTGCGCACCAGCGCCAAGGACTACGCGGTGTTCCTGCGCAAGCTGCTGAACAGGCAGCTGAAGATGGGCAGCCTGCTGGGCAGCCACCCGGTCTGCACCAACCCGCAGACCTGCCCCACGGCCACCTACTCGCCCATCCCCACGGAAAGCTGGCACTACTCGATCGGCCACTGGGTGGAAGACGATCCCACGCGCGGCGACGGCGCCTTCAGCAGCGCGGGCGCCTTCGGCTTCTACCCCTGGATCGACGCGTCCCGCAGCTTCTACGGCGTGCTGGCGCGCACCGCCCTGGCCGGCAGCGGCAATGAATCGGCCGCCTGCGGCGCGGCCATCCGCCGGGCCTGGATGAGCGGCAGCGCGCCATGAGCCCCGCGGCAAGGCGCCGCTGAAGGCAAAGCGGCCGGCATGGCAGCCGGCCGCGTTCTTCAGGCGCTAGCAATGCGCGCCGCTCACTCCAGCGTCAGGCGCTGCAGCTGCACCACCTTCTTGTAGACCACCAGCTC
>CBIHPZ010000526.1:0-3613 GCA_966211865.1 uncultured Aquabacterium sp. | reverse complement strand
CGAGCCATGAACCTGCAGCGCTACCCCCGCCATCCCCTCACCTTCGGCCCCACGCCCATCCAGCCGCTGAAGCGCCTGTCCGCGCACCTGGGTGGCAAGGTGGAGCTGTACGCCAAGCGCGAGGACTGCAACAGCGCCCTCGCCTTCGGCGGCAACAAGACCCGCAAGCTGGAGTACCTGATCCCCGAGGCGCTGGCGCAGGGCTGCGACACGCTGGTGTCCATCGGCGGCATCCAGTCGAACCAGACGCGGCAGGTTGCGGCCGTGGCCGCGCACCTGGGCCTGAAGTGCGTGCTGGTGCAGGAGAACTGGGTCAACTATTCCGATGCGGTGTACGACCGCGTCGGCAACATCGAGCTGTCGCGCATCATGGGCGCGGACGTGCGGCTGGATGCGGCCGGCTTCGACATCGGCATCCGCCCCAGCTGGGAGCAGGCGATGGAAGACGTGAAGCGCGCCGGCGGCAAGCCCTTCCCCATTCCCGCCGGCTGCTCGGAACACCCGCTGGGCGGCCTGGGCTTCGTCGGCTTTGCCGAAGAGGTGCGCGCGCAGGAGGCCGAGCTGGGCTTCAAGTTCGACTACATCGTGGTCTGCTCGGTCACCGGCAGCACGCAGGCGGGCATGGTGGTCGGCTTCGCGGCCGATGGCCGTGCCGATCGCGTGATAGGCATCGATGCCTCGGCCAAGCCCGAGAAGACCCGCGCGCAGATCCTGCGCATCGCGAAACACACCGCCGAGCTGGTGGAACTGGGCCGCCCGATCACCGATGCGGACATCGTGCTGGACACCCGCTTCGGCGGCCCTGAGTACGGCCTGCCGAACGAGGGCACGCTGGAGGCCATTCGCTTGTGCGCCCGGCAGGAGGCGATGCTGACCGACCCGGTGTACGAGGGCAAGTCGGCCCACGGCATGATCGAGATGGTGCGCCAGGGCGAATTCCCGGCCGGCTCGCGCGTGCTGTACGCCCACCTGGGCGGCGTGCCGGCGCTGAACGCCTACAGCTTCCTGTTCCGCAACGGCTGACGCGCCCGCGGGCGGGGGCACGGGGCACCTCCGCACGCAGGCATCACGCACGCAGCACGCACACAGCACGCAGGCAGATTTGCAGGGCAGGCTGCCCGCTGACAGGCCTTCACAGAGGCGCTGCTTGCGGGCATCCTCGCCGGATGCCGGAATTGTCAGTTTCACCGCGGCGCCCTGCCGGCGCCTGGCTCGCGCTGCTGGCGGGCCTGGGGGTGTCCGCGGCCGCGTTCTTCACCGTGCACACGCTGGTGGAGCGTGAAGCGCAGGTGCGCTTCGAGGCCATGGCGGCCGAATCCACCGCCCGCATCCGCTCGCGCATCGAGGCCTACAACGCCGTGCTGTACGGCCTGCAGGCGCTGATGATGAGCAGCGAGAACGTCAGCCGCGGCGACTTCCGGCGCTACGTGGACACGCTGGACCTGGCGCACCGCTACCCGGCCGTGGTGTCGGCCAATTTCGCGCGGCACGTGTCGCGGGCAGACAAGGCGGCCTACGAAGCGCGGGTGCGCGCCGACACCAGCCGCGACGCCGCCGGCTACCCGTCCTTCACCATCTACCCGCCGGGTGAGCGCGACGACTACCTGGTGATCGAGTTCATCGAGCCCTTCGACACGCCCGGCCGCAACGCCACCTTCGGCCGCGACGTCGTGGGCGCGGACGCCTATGCGCCGGAACGCCGCCGCGCCGTGGAACAGCAGCGCGACACCGGCCAGCCCCACACCTCCGGCCGCCCGATCATCGACCCGCGGCTGATGCGCGGCACCGTGCTGGGCGTGCGGCTGGCGGTCTACCGCACGGGCGCGCCGATCCACACGGTGGAGCAGCGCCGCGCGGCCTACGTCGGCTCGGTGGCCTATGCCGTGTCGCTGCAGGACCTGCTGCGCGGCGCGGTGGAATCCGACCCGCCCGGCCGCATCGAGGCGCGGCTGCACGACGTGGGCGGCGTGGAGGCCGCGGTGGCCGAGCCGCGCACCGCCGCCAACCTGCTGTTCGACACCCGCTCGCCGGGGGTGGAAGGTGCCGTGCCGGCGGTGCTGGCCGCCGCCAGCGCACCGGGCGGTCCGGCCTCGGCCTGGCCGGCCCGGCCGCCCGCCGATGCGGCGCCGCTGGCCGGCCCCGAGCCCGGGGCGCGGCAGACCGTGTCCACCATGGCCGTGGCGGGGCGGCAGTGGCAGGTGCACTACGTCGACCACGTGGGCCTGGCCACGCCGGCCAAGGTGCTGATGTGGGGCACGCTGGCCGCCGGCACCTGCATCAGCCTGCTGCTGTTCGTCGCGGTGCGATCGATGGAAACCGCGCGCCAGGCCGACGTGCTGCGCGAGCGTGAAGCGCAGCTGGCCCGCCACCGCGACGAGCTGGAGGGCCAGGTGCGCGAACGCACCGCCGAGCTGCTGGAAGCCAAGGAACGGGCCGAGGTGGCGAACCACGCCAAGAGCGCCTTCCTGGCGCGCATGAGCCACGAGCTGCGCACGCCGCTGAACGCCATCCTCGGCTACGCACAGCTGCTGAAGATGAACAAGGACCTCAGCCCGCGCCAGCTGCGCGGCGTGGACACCATCCACCTGAGCGGCGAGCACCTGCTGCTGCTGATCAACGACATCCTGGACCTGGCGCGCATCGAGGCCGGCAAGGTGGAGCTGGCACCGGCCCCGGTGCGGCTGGACCGCTTCTTCGCCGGCATCGTCGACATCGCGCGGGTGAAGGTGGAAGAGCGCGGCGTGGCCTTCGCGTTCGAGGCGCGCGGCGGGCTGCCCGAAGCGGTGCTGGTGGACGAGCAGCGCCTGCGCCAGGTGCTGCTGAACCTGCTGGGCAATGCGGCCAAGTTCACCGACGCGGGCCAGGTGCGCCTGGCGGTGCAGCGCGTGGACGCCGGCAGCCCGGCAGCCGCCGAGCGGTTGCGCTTCGACATCGAGGACACCGGCATCGGCATCCGCGCCGAGCACCTGGAGGCCATCTTCCAGCCCTTCGAGCAGGTGGGCGACGCGCGCCGCCGCGCCGGCGGCACCGGCCTGGGCCTGGCCATCAGCCGCCAGCTGGTGCGGCTGATGGGCGGCGACATCACGGTGCGCAGCCAGCCCGGCATCGGCTCCAGCTTCAGCTTCGAGCTGGACTTGCCGCCGGCCGAGCTGCCGCGCGAGCCCGCGGCACCCGAGCAGCGCCGCATCACCGGCTACGACGGGCCCCGGCGCACGCTGCTGGTGGTGGACGACGTGGCCAGCAACCGCACGCTGCTGCGCGAGCTGCTGGGCACCGTGGGCTTCGCGGTGCGCGAGGCGACCGATGGCCAGCAGGCCATCGACCATGCCGCGCAGCGCGACGCCGACCTGATCCTGATGGACCTGGTGATGCCCAACGTCGACGGCCTGCAGGCCATCCAGCGCATCCGCGCGCTGCCGGCTGGCGCGCAGGTGCCGATCATCGCGGTGTCGGCCAGTGCTTCCGAGGCGGAACGGCGCCAGGGCCTGGCCGCGGGGGCCAATGCCTTCCTGCGCAAGCCCATCGACGGGCCGGCGCTGCTGCAGGAGATCGGCCGGCAGCTGGCGCTGCGCTGGCGCTGCGAGGACGCGGACCAGCCGGTGTGACGGCCGCC
>CBIHPZ010000525.1:0-3618 GCA_966211865.1 uncultured Aquabacterium sp. | reverse complement strand
TCCTGCATCAGCTGGGCGGCCACCTGCAGCGCGTCCTTGCGCAGCGCCATCGGCGTCGGGCCGGCGTGGGCTTCCATGCCGGTCACCACGCAGTCGTACCAGCGGATGCCCAGCACGCCGGTGACCACGCCGATGGTCTTGTCGTTGTCCTCCAGCACCGGGCCCTGCTCGATGTGGGTCTCGAAGTAGCAGCCGATCGGGTGGTCGCCGGGCTCCTGGTCACCGACGTAGCCGATGCGCTGCAGCTCGTCCTTGACGCTCTTGCCCTCCGTGTCCTTTGCGGCATAGGCGTGCTCCAAGGTGAAGGCCTTGGCGAACACGCCCGAGCCCATCATCACCGGCACGAAGCGCGAGCCTTCCTCGTTGGTCCACCAGGCCACCTCGATCGGCGCCTCGGTCTCGATGCCGTGGTCGTTCAGGGTGCGCACCACCTCCAGCCCGGCCAGCACGCCGTAGTTGCCGTCGAACTTGCCGCCGGTGGGCTGGGTGTCGATGTGGCTGCCGGTGACCACCGGCGGCAGGCTGTTGTTTCTGCCTGGGCGGCGCAGGAAGCCGTTGCCGATCTTGTCGATGGTGACCGTCATGCCGGCTTCGCGGGCCCAGCGGCTGACGAGGTCGCGGCCCTGCTTGTCGAGGTCCGTCAGCGTCAGCCGGCAGACACCGCCCTTGGGCGTGGCACCAATCTTCGCCAGCTCCATCAGCGAGTCCCACAGGCGGTCGCCGTTCACGCGCAGCGCCTGCAGCTTCTCGGGCAGGGGCTTGGTCTTCATGTCCATGGTCGTCTCCTGAGATCAGCGCGCGACGGGCACCGGCGCTTCGAGCGCCGCCTTCTTCGCCAGCGCGTCGAACTGCGGCCCGAAGGGCGGGCGCTTCACGTGCTTGCCGGCGCCGCGCTCGGCGCGCAGGTCGCCGTCGGCATACACCAGCTTGCCGGCGGCCACGGTGTGCGTGGGCAGGCCGGTGACGCTGCGGCCCTCGAAGATGTTGAAGTCGCCCAGCGAGCGCTGGGTCTTCGCCGACAAGGTCTTCGTCGCCTTCGGATCCCACAGGACCACGTCGGCATCGGCGCCTTCCACCACGCAGCCCTTCTTCGGGTAGATGTTGAAGAGCTTGGCCGCGTTGGCCGAGGTGACGGCGACGAATTCGGTGGGCGTCAGCCGGCCCTTGTTGACGCCTTCGTCCCAGATCACCGCCATGCGTTCTTCGACGCCGCCGCAGCCGTTCGGGATCTTGCTGAAGTCGTCCTTGCCAGCGGCCTTCTGCTCCGCGCAGAAGGTGCAGTGGTCGGTCGCAGTGGTGTGCAGGTAGCCGGCCTGGAGGCCGCGCCACAGCATCTGCGAATGGCCGGCGGGGCGGAAGGGCGGGCTCATCACGTGGCCGGCCGCGAACGCGAAATCGGGGTTGCGGTAGACGCTGTCGTCCAGGGTCAGGTGCCCGGCCAGCACCTCGCCGAACACGCGCTGGCCGCGGGCGCGGGCCCGCGCAATCGCTTCGGCGCTTTCGGCGCTGGAGACGTGCACGATGTAGATCGGCACATTCAGCACGTCGGCAATCGCGATGGCGCGCTGCGCCGCTTCAGCTTCCACCGCGGGCGGGCGCGACAGCGGGTGGCCTTCCGGACCGGTGATGCCCTTGGCCTTCATCTCGGCCTGCAGCAGGAACACCAGCTCGCCGTTCTCGGCGTGCACGGTGGGCATCGCGCCCAGTTCCAGCGCGCGGCGGAAGCTGTTCACCAGCGTCTCGTCGTCGCACATGATGGCGTTCTTGTAGGCCATGAAGTGCTTGAAGCTGTTCACGCCTTCTTCCTGCACCAGCAGGCCCATGTCCTTGTGCACGCTCTGGTCCCACCAGGTGACCGCGACGTGGAAGCTGTAGTCCGACGCCGCCTTCTCGGCCCAGCCGCGCCACTTGCGGTAGGCGTCCATCAGCGGTTCCTTCGGATCGGGGATCACGAAGTCGATGATCATCGTGGTGCCGCCGGCCAGGCCCGCGGCGGTGCCGCTGTAGAAGTCGTCCCGCGTCACCGTGCCCATGAAGGGCAGCTGCATGTGGGTGTGCGGGTCGATGCCGCCGGGCATCACGTAGCGGCCGCCGGCGTCCAGCGTTTCCGCGCCGGCCGGTGCGGTGATGGAAGGGGCGACCTGCACGATGCGGCCTTCGGCGCACAGCACGTCGGCACGGAATTCACGGTCGGCATTGACGACGGTGCCGCCACGGATCAACAGGGGTTTCATGGCCGCTCCTTCAAGGGCTGGCTGGCGAAGGGAATGAGGTTGCGCCGCGCGGGTTGAGGCGTCAAGCCGGCGCCGTCGCGGGGGTCTTTCGCATCGGGTTGTTCGGGTGCGTGGTCCAGTCGGCCGCCTGCGCGCTCACCACCTGGCCGGTGCGCTGGTCGACTTCACCGGGCGCCAAGGTGCGCAGCGTGATGCACTCGGGCACCGGGCAGACGGTGACGCACAGGTTGCAGCCCACGCATTCGTTCTCCATCACCTCGAAGTGGCGCTGGCCGTTCACCATCTTCGTGATGGCCTGGTGCGAGGTGTCTTCGCAGGCGATGTGGCAGCGGCCGCATTGGATGCACTTGTCCTGGTCGATGACGGCCTTGCTGACCGCATTGAGGTTCAGGTACTGCCAGTCGGTGACGGTCTTCAGCGCGCGGCCGCGGAAGTCCTCGATGCTCGTGAAGCCCTTGTCGTCCATGTAGTTGGACAGGCCGTCGATCATCTCCTGCACGATCTTGAAGCCGAAGGCCATGGCCGCGGTGCACACCTGCACGTTGCCCGCGCCCAGCGCGATGTAGTCCAGCGCGTCGCGCCAGGTGCCGATGCCGCCGATGCCGGAGATGGGGATGCCCGCGGTCTCGGGCGAGCGGCCGATCTCGGCCACCATGTTCAGCGCGATGGGCTTCACCGCCGGCCCGCAGTAGCCGCCGTGCGAACCCATCCCGCCGGTGGCCGGGTTGATCATCAGCGTGTCGGGGTCGACGCCGATGATGGAGTTGATGGTGTTGATCAGGCTCACCGCGTCGGCCCCGCCGCGCTTGGCCGCGGTGGCGGGCTTGCGGATGTCGGTGATGTTGGGCGTCAGCTTCACGATCACCGGCAGCCGGCTGTACTGCTTGCACCAGGCGGTGACCATCTCGATGTACTCGGGCACCTGGCCCACGGCCGAGCCCATGCCGCGCTCGCTCATGCCGTGCGGGCAGCCGAAGTTCAGCTCCACGCCGTCGCAGCCGGTGTCCTCGACCATCGGCAGGATGGCTTTCCACGCGGTCTCGGTGCAGGGCACCATCAGGCTCACCACCAGCGCGCGGTCGGGCCAGCTGCGCTTGACCTGGCGGATCTCGGCCAGGTTGACGTCCAGCGGCCGGTCGGTGATCAGCTCGATGTTGTTGAAGCCCAGCATGCGGCGGTCGGGCGTCAGCAGCGCGCCGTAGCGCGGGCCGTTGACGTTGACCACCGGCGGGCCTTGTTCACCGAGCGTCTTCCACACCACGCCGCCCCAGCCGGCCTCGAAGGCGCGGTTGACGTTGTAGGCCTTGTCGGTGGGCGGCGCGCTGGCCAGCCAGAAGGGGTTCGGCGTGCGGATGCCGGCGAAGGTGTTGCTGAGGTCTGCCAT
>CBIHPZ010000524.1:0-3621 GCA_966211865.1 uncultured Aquabacterium sp. | reverse complement strand
GTCGGCACCCAGGCGGCGCTGCGCCAGCACGCCGGTTTCGGCGCTCAGCACGGTCAGGTAGGTGCCCAGGCCGGCGCGGTAGCGCTGCTGGGCGAAGTCGTAGGCGCCTTCGGCCGCGGCCTGGGCGCGCGCCTGCTCGGCCTGCTGCAGCTCGATGGAACGCAGCGACGCGGCGGCGTCGGCCACCTCGCGCGCGGCGTCCAGCACGGCGCCGTTGTAGGCGGCGATCGCCGCGTCCACGTCCGCCTCGCGGCCCTTCAGCTGCGCGCGCAGCCGGCCGCCATCGAAAAGCGGCAGCCGCAGCGCCGGGCCGAAGCCGACGTTGCCGCTGTCGAGCGACAGCAGCCGGTCCAGGCCCAGCGACGACAGGCCGATGAAGCCCGCCAGGTTCACGTTGGGATAGAACGCGGCGCGCGCGCCCTTCACGTCCTGCGCCGCGGCTTCGATGCGCCAGCGGGCGGCGGCCACGTCGGCGCGGCGGCCCAGCAGGTCGGCGCCGAGCGTCGGGGGCACGGGGTCGGCACGCAGCGGCTGCAGCGCGGGCGTGAGTCCGGCCAGGGCCTGCGGCGCCTGGCCGCTCAGCACCGCCAGCTGGTGGCGGGCCAGCGTGATCTGCTCGTCCAGCGCCTCGATCTGCTGCCGCACCTCGGGCACCGCGGACTCGGCCTGGCGCAGTTCCACCTGCGTGTCCACGCCGCCGGCCACGCGCTGGCGGGTGAGCTGCAGCATGGCCTCGCGCTGTGCCAGCGCGCTTTGCGCCACGCGGCGCTGGTCGTGCAGGCGCGCCAGGCCGACGTAGGCCTGGGTAACACGTGAAGCCAGCAGCACCCGCGCCGCCGCCAGCTCGGCCTCGGCCGCGCGCTGCTGGCCGATGGCGGCCTGCAGCGCGGCTTCATGGCGGCCGAAGAAGTCCAGCTCCCAGCTGCCGGTGGCCTGCAGGTTGGCGGACGTGCGCTGGCTGCCGGCGATGGGCGGCGGCACCAGGCCGGTTTCGGTGTAGCGCTGGCGGGTGACGTCCGCGCCCAGCGTGATTTGCGGGCCATTGGCGGCCTGCGTCGCGGCCACGCCGGCGCTGGCGCGGGCCACGCGGGCCGCGGCGGCCTGCAGGCTGGGCTGGCCGGCCAGGGCCTGGTCCACCAGCTGGTTCAGCGCCGGGTCGCCGAAGGCCTGCCACCACTGGGTGTCCACCGCCGGAAGCGAGGCCTGGTCATTCAAGCCCGCTTGCGCGGCGGTGGTGCGGGCGATGGGCGTGGCCGGTGTGCCGGGCGTGGCGCAGCCGGCCAGCATCAGCACGCCGGCGGCGACCAGCGCCAGGGTCAACACGGCCGCGGTGCGCATCACCGGCGCGGCATCTTGTCTGTTCATTCTTCCTCCTTGGTTTCGCGCAGCGCGTCGCCATTGGCGACCAGGCGCTGCAGCAGCGACACCAGCGTCGTCCACTCGGTCTTCGTGAAGCCGGCCAGGTGCGCGTTGAAGACCTCGGCCAGCACCGCAGGCACCAGCTGGGCAATCCGCTCGCCTTCCTCGGTCAATTCCAGGTTCACCACCCGGCGGTCTTCGGTGGAGCGCACGCGCTTCAGCAGCCCCTTGGCCTCCAGCCGGTCCAGCGCGCGCGTCATGGCGGCGGGGTCCAGCGCAATGTCGCGCGCCAGGCCCGCCATGGTCGAGCAGTGGCCCTTCGCCAGCTTGTACAGCGGCACCCACTGCGCGTGCGTCAGGTCGTGCGGCGCCAGCCGGCGGTCCACCTGCAGCACGATGGAATGCATCGCACGCTTCGTGAGCAGGCCGATGCTGTCTTCGGCGCGCAGCGAGTCAGGCGAATAGAACGCAGGGATCTTGGGCGGGGACTTCGGAGCCATGGGCCGGGAATTTACTTGCCTAGACAAAGTTTGTCCCGGCATTATTTGTTGAGGCCATCATCTGATCAGGGTCTTCCCGGGGCCACCCCTACACTGCCGCGATGCCCAGCACGTCCGAGCGCCCCAAGGCCGCCACCCCCAAGTCCCTGTCCGGCCTCAGCCCCTTCCTGCGGCCCTACCGCCTGCGCATCGCGCTGGCGCTGGTGTCCTTGGTGCTGGCCGCGGTGGCCACGCTGGTGATGCCGATCGCGATGAAGTCGCTGATCGATGGTGGCCTGGTCGGCGCCGACCGCGGCACGCAGCTGATGGCGCTGCGCGGGCACTTCCTGTCGCTCTTCGGCGTGGGCGTGGCGCTGGCGGTGTTCTCGGGCCTGCGCTTCTACATGGTCAGCTGGATCGGCGAGCGCGTGACCGCCGACCTGCGCAACGCGGTGTATGCCCACGTGCTGCGCCAGAGCCCCGAGTTCTTCGAGACCACCGCCACCGGCGAGGTGCTGAGCCGCCTCACCACCGACACCACGCTGGTCCAGACCGTCGTCGGCTCCAGCCTGAGCATGGGCCTGCGCAACACGGTGATGGGCGTGGGCGCCCTGGGCATGCTGGTGGTCACCAACCCCTACGTGATGACGCAGGTGCTGGGCATCCTGGTGCTGGTGGTGCTGCCCAGCATCTACTTCGGCCAGCGCGTGCGGCGCCTGTCGCGCGCCAGCCAGGACCGCGTGGCCGACACCAGCGCCATCGCCGCCGAGGTGCTGAACGCGATTCCCGTGGTGCAGGGCTACGTGCAGGAACAGCGCGAAGCCGCGCGCTTCGACGCCGCGACCGAAGGCGCCTTCGACACCGCCCGCAAGCGCACCCGCATGCGCGCGATGCTGATCGTCTTCATCATCAGCTCGGTCTTCGCGGCGCTGCTGTGGGGGCTGTACCAGGGCACCGAGGCGGTCATCGCCGGCAAGATCACGGCCGGCCACCTGGGCCAGACCGTCGCCTACGTGATCCTGCTGGTCAGCAGCGTGGCCGTGCTGTCCGAGGTCTATGGCGACCTGCTGCGCGCCGCCGGCGCCACCGAGCGGCTGATGGAGCTGCTGTCCGCCAAATCGCCGGTGGCCGAAGCGGTGCGGCCGGTGCCGCTGCCGCCCACGCAAGGCGGCTCGCGCGTGGAGCTGCACAACGTGCGCTTCCACTACCCCTCGCGCCCGCAGCAGGCGGCGCTGGCGGACCTGAGCCTGTCCGTGAAGCCCGGCGAGACGGTGGCGCTGGTCGGCCCCAGCGGCGCGGGCAAGAGCACCGTGCTGCAGCTGCTGCTGCGCTTCTACGACGCCGATTCCGGCGAGGTGCGCGTGGACGGCGTGCCGGTGCAGCACGCTTCCTTCGCCGAACTGCGCGAGCGCATCGGCATCGTGCCGCAGGACAGCACCATCTTCTCCACCAGCGCGCTGGAGAACATCCGCTACGGCCGCCCCACGGCCAGCGACGACGAGGTCATCGCCGCCGCCAAGGCCGCCTTCGCGCACGACTTCATCAGCCGGCTGCCCGAGGGCTACACCACCTTCCTGGGCGAGCGCGGCGTGCGCCTGTCCGGCGGGCAGCGCCAGCGCATCAGCATCGCGCGGGCCATCCTGAAGAACCCGCCGCTGCTGCTGCTGGACGAGGCCACCAGCGCGCTGGACGCCGAAAGCGAACGCATGGTGCAGGCCGCGCTGGAAGCGGCGATGGCGCACCGCACCACCATCGTCATCGCCCACCGCCTGGCCACCGTGCT
>CBIHPZ010000523.1:0-3625 GCA_966211865.1 uncultured Aquabacterium sp. | reverse complement strand
AGGAGCGCGAGTTCGGCAAGGCGGTGCGCGAGATCATGCTGCTGGCCGACCGCGTGAACGAGTACGTGGACCAGAACAAGCCCTGGGAGCTGGCGAAGAAGCCCGAACAAGGCGCGGCGCTGCACGACGTGTGCTCCGTCTGCATCGAAGCCTTCCGCGTGCTGACGATCTACCTGAAGCCCATCCTGCCCGCGCTGGCCGTGCAGGTGGAAGGCTTCCTGAACGTGCCGCCGCTGCGCTTCGCGGATGCGGCGCGCGCGCTGGGCGGCCACGGCGGCCACACCATCGGCGAGTACAAGCACCTGATGCAGCGGGTGGAACTGGCCAAGGTGGAAGCGCTGTTCGAGCCGCCCGCCGGCGCCGTGGCCGCCGGCCCGGCCACCACGCCCGACCCCGCGGCCCAGGCGCAGCAGCACCCCGGCGGCGAGGCCATCGCGCCGGAGATCGGCATCGCCGACTTCGGCAAGATCGACCTGCGCATCGCGAAGATCGTCGACGCCGCCACCGTGGAGGGCAGCGACAAGCTGCTGAAGCTGACGCTGGACGTCGGCGAAGGTGCGGACGCGCAGGGCAACCCCAAGCTGCGCACCGTGTTCTCCGGCATCCGCAGCGCCTACAAGCCGGAAGACCTGGTGGGCAAGCTGACGGTGGTCGTCGCCAACCTGGCGCCGCGCAAGATGAAGTTCGGCCTGAGCGAAGGCATGGTGCTGGCCGCCAGCCATGCGGACGGCAAGGCCCAGCCGGGCCTCTTCATCCTGGAGCCGCACGCCGGCGCCGCGCCGGGCATGCGCGTGCGCTGAGCCGGGTGACCACACCCCTCGGCCACCGCCTGCGGGCCGCGCTGGCCGCCGGTGCGGTGGCGCTGTCTTCGCTGGCCGCGCCGGCCGCGCCCGCGGCCAGCACCCCCACGCAGGCGGCCGGCACCGCCTTCGAGTTCGTCGCCCTGGGCGACATGCCCTACGGCGCGGACGTGATGAGCGGCCCGGGCTACCGCCGGCTGATCGAGCAGATCAACGACGAGCGCCCGGCCTTCTCGATCCACGTCGGCGACTTCAAGGACGGTGTCACCTCCTGCACGGACGAGCTTTTTGCGCGTCAGCACGCGCATTTCCAGCGCTTCGACGGGCCGCTGGTCTACACCCCCGGCGACAACGACTGGACCGATTGCAACCGCACCGGCGAAGACCCGCTGGAACGCCTGCAGGCGCTGCGTCAGCTGTTCTTCCCGCAGGGCCGCTCTGATTTCTCGTTAGGACGCCGGCCCATGGCGGTGGAGTCGCAGGCCAAGGCCATGCCGGTGTTCGAGCGCTACCGCGAGAACCTGCGTTGGTGGCACGGCGAGGTGCTGTTCACCACCTTCCACACCGTCGGCCCCAGCAACAACAGCGATGCCGAATCGGCCGCGCTGCGCGGCGAGTACCTGGCGCGCGAATCGGCCAACGCGGCCTGGATCCGCGCGTCCTTCCGGCTGGCGCGTGAACGCGGCGCCAAGGCGCTGGTGTTCGCGACGCAGGCCGACATGTTCCGCCGGGTCGATTCACGCCAGCCGCTGCGCCTGCGCGCCGGCTTCAACACCAGCATTGCCGGCACCCTCGTGCCGCAGGCCATGGCCAGCGGCCTGCCGGTGCTGCTGGTGCATGGCGACAGCCACCACTTCATCGCCGACCAGCCCTTCGTCGACCGCAGCGGCCGCACCATCGCCAACCTGTGGCGCCTGGAGGTGTTCGGCGACCCGCGCACCCACGCGGTGAAGGTGCGGGTGGAGCCCGGTGCCGCGCAGCCCTTCAGCTTCACGCCGATCTGGAACGCGATGTCGGCCGATCCGCGGCGCTGATCACGCACCGGCCGCCCGCGGCGCCGCGCCCCGTGCGCTGGCGCAAGGGTGGCGCAGGTCCGGATGGCATGATCACGCCCATGCTGCCGCGGCCCTTTGCAGATCCCCGCGCCGCGCTGATGTCGCCGCGCCGGCGCCTGCACACCCGCATGCACCACAGCGGCCCGCCGCTGCCGGACTTCCCCGACCGTCGTCGTCCAGACCCACGGAGTCCGCATGGCATCGCCGCTGTCCTTCCAGAACTTCCACCGTTTCCGGCCGCGCCTCGCTGACGCCCTGGCCGGCTACAACCGCGCCCGATTCGCCGCCGACCTGGGCGCGGGCCTCACCGTCGGCATCGTCGCGCTGCCCCTGGCCATGGCCTTCGCCATCGCCTCGGGCGTCAAGCCCGAGCAGGGCCTGTTCACCGCCGTCATCGCCGGCTTCCTGATCTCCGCGCTGGGCGGCTCGCAGGTGCAGATCGGCGGGCCCGCGGGCGCCTTCATCGTCATCGTCTACGGCATCGTGCAGCGCTACGGCCTGGCCAACCTGCTGATCGCCACCTCCCTCGCCGGCGTCTTGCTGCTGGTGATGGGCTGGCTGAAGCTGGGCGTGCTGGTGCGCTACATCCCGGTGTCCATCGTCATCGGCTTCACCAACGGCATCGCGGTGCTGATCGGCCTGTCGCAGCTGAAGGACCTGCTGGGCCTGCGCATCGCGCACATGCCGGCGGACTTCTTCAGCCAGATCGCGGCGCTGGCGCAGCACATCCACACCTTCAATCCCATCGCCTTCATCACCGGCCTCGCCTGCCTGGCCATCGTGGTGCTGTGGCCCAAGGCCTACACCATGCCGGCGCCGCACACGGGCCTGGCCAACCGGCTGCGGCGCATCACCGCCCACCTGCCCGGCACCATCGTCGCGCTGGCGGCGGCCACCCTGGCCACCGTGGTCTTCCACCTGCCGCTGGAGACCATCGGCAGCCGCTTCGGCGGCATCCCGCAGGCGCTGCCGGCGTTCGCGCTGCCGGACTTCAGCTGGGATACCGCGCGGCTGCTCGTGATTCCCGCGGTGACCATCGCGCTGCTGGGCGCCATCGAATCGCTGCTGTGCGCCCGCGTGGCCGACAACATGGCGCCGCAGCACCCGCGCCACGACCCCAACCAGGAGCTGATGGCCCAGGGCCTCGCCAACCTCATCACGCCGTTCTTCGGCGGCATCCCGGCCACCGGCACCATCGCGCGCACGGTCACCAACGTGCGGGCCGGCGCCACCTCGCCCATCGCCGGCATCGTGCATGCCCTCACCCTGCTGGCGGTGATGCTGGTGGCCGCGCCGTTGGCGATGCACGTGCCGCTGGCCGCGCTGGCGGGCATCCTGCTGTTCGTGGCCTGGAACATGGGCGAATGGCGCGAGTTCGCGCGGCTGAAGCACTTCATGCTGCCCTACCGCGCGGTGCTGCTCGGCACCTTCGGGCTCACCGTCATCTTCGACCTCACGGTCGCCGTGGAAGTGGGCCTGCTGATGGCCTGCGGCTTCTTCATCTGGCGCATGAGCCAGCTCTTCCGCGTGCAGCTGCACCCGCAGCACAGCGCCCCGGGCCAGGTGCCGCCGGGCGTGGCGGTGTTCGAGCTGTTCGGCTCGCTGTTCTTCGGTGCGGTCGGCAAGATCGAGGCGCTGCCGCAGCAGTTGCCGGCCGGCACGCGCGCGGTGGTGCTGGAGATGCACCGGCTGATCTCCATCGACACCTCGGGCATCGACGCGCTGCAGCAGCTCTACCGCACGCTCAGCCGCAACAACGTCGCGCTGGTG
>CBIHPZ010000522.1:0-3637 GCA_966211865.1 uncultured Aquabacterium sp. | reverse complement strand
CGCCAACACGCCGAGCAGCAGGCGCAACAAGAGGCCCAACGGCGGGCGCAGCAAGCCCAGCAGCAGCAAGCCCAGCGCCAGGCGCAGCAGCGCGCCGAACAGCAAGCCCAGCAACAGGCCCAACAACACGCCCAACAACAGCAACGCGCCCAGCAGGAGGCCGAACGCCGGCAAGCCCGCGCCGAGCCGCCGCAGCCGCCTGCACCGCCTGCACCGCCTGCGCCACCGCGCCAGGCCGCGCGGGCCGAGCCACCGGGCCGTGGGCCCCGTGCCGAGCCGCCGTCGTCCCCGCCGCGCGGCGAGCCCCAGCGCGAGCAGCGCGCCGCTGCCGAGGAAGCCCGCAGGAACAATGCCGAGCGGCCACCGCGTGAGAAAGGGCGCCACCGCGACGAAGGCTGAGGGCGCGGCACCCGCACGTAAGCGTTGCCGAATTCCAGTTTGCAATCCAGGCACAAGGTTTGCCGAAGGTGTCGCGCACAGTCGCGATGCCGGAGGGAAGTGCAATGGACAGCCTGCGCTGGGATGGGGAAGCCGACGGGCCTCGGCCGATCATCGAACTGCCGGATGGCGACGTCTGGGTCGGCGCGCCGGAAGCGCCCAGCGGCGGGCGCCGTTTCCGCTGCCACCTGGGCCACGTCGTCGAGGTGCTGGACAGCGGCCGCATCCGCCGCGTCGGCCCCGGGCTGCGGCCCGTGCGGCCATGGTTGCTGGTCGATGGCCCGCTGGAGGCGGTGCTGGCGCGCGCCCTGGCCGAAGGCCACCGGGCTGGCGTGCCCTGGGAGGAGTCCGCCGGCCTGGCGGGCGCGCCGGTGCAGGCGGCTTCACCGGGCCTCTTCGGCCTGTTCGACCGCCTGGCCGCCCTGCTTCACCGCGGTGGCACGGCCGCGCCGCTTCGCGAGCCGCCGCCAGCCGCCTCGCCCTGGCGCGACACCATGCCCTGGACGCATCCGCGCTGAGCTCCACCAGGCGCCGGCGCGCCATGGCAGGAAAAGCGGCCGGAAAGCCATGGCTGCCATGGCGCCGAGCGGCGATGCTGCGGGCCCGCAGTTCCCGCAGCCTTCCATGGACGACACCCTGCACATCGGCTTCCTGCTCTTCCCCCGCGTCACCCAGCTGGATTTGACCGGCCCGGCCCAGATGCTGTCGCGCGTGCCCAACGCGCGCGTGCACTTGGTGTGGAAGACCACCGACCCGGTCATCACCGACGCCGGCTTCAGCCTGGTCCCCACCACCCGCTTCACCGATTGCCCGCCGCTGCAGGTGCTGTGCGTGCCCGGCGGCTTCGGCATCGGCGAGCAGATGGAAGACGAAGAGACGCTGGCCTTCCTGCGCCGGCAGGGCGCACAGGCGCGCTACGTCACCTCCGTCTGCAACGGCTCGCTGGTGCTGGGCGCGGCCGGTCTTTTAAGAGGTTATCGGTCGGCCTGCCACTGGATGTGGCGCGAGCACCTGGCCGCCTTCGGTGCCACGCCGGTGGCCGAACGGGTGGTCAAGGACCGCAACCGCATCTCCGGCGGCGGCGTCACCGCCGGCATCGACTTCGGCTTGAGCCTGGCGGCCGAGCTGGCCGGTGAAGACGTGGCCCGGCTGCTGCAGCTGGCCTTCGAATACGACCCGCAGCCGCCCTTCGACAGCGGCACGCCCGAGAAGGCCGGGCCGGCGCTGGAAGCCCGGCTGCGCGCGATGCAGCAGGCGCGCCTGGCCGACGTGCTGCCGCGCATCCAGCGCGCCGCGGCGCGCCTGCAGGCGGGCTGACCCACCCGGCGCGCGACACGGTTCGCGCGGCCTGCTTATGCTTCGCCCATGCCGCACCGTGTTGCCCTGCTGGTCTTCCCCGGCTTCCAGCTGCTCGACGTCGCGGGGCCGGCCGCGGCCTTCGAGCTGGCGAGTGGCCGCGCCGGTGCCTACGCCGTGCGCGTGGTGGCCGCCGAGCCGGGCCTGGTGCGCAGTTCCGCCGGCATCGAATGGCAATGCCACGCCTTGCCGCGCGTCTCTTCGTTCGACACCCTGATCGTCTCCGGTGGCGAGGGCCTGGAACGGGCCGCGGAAGATCCGCGCCTCTTGCGTCTGGTGCAGCGCGCGGTGGCGCAGGGCCGCCGGGTGGCCAGCGTGTGTTCCGGCAGCCTGCTGCTGGCCGCCGCCGGCGTGCTGGACGGCAAGCGCGCCACCACGCACTGGTCGCGCACCGCGCAGTTCCGGCGCCAGTACCCGCGCGTGCAGCTGGAGCCCGACCGCATCTTCGTGCAGCAGGGGCGGCTGTGGACCAGCGCGGGCATCAGCGCCGGCATCGACCTGGCCATCGCGATGGTGGCCGAGGACCGCGGCGCCGACGTGGCGCGCGCCGTGGCGCAAGGCCTGGTGGTGTACTACCGGCGGCCGGGCGGGCAGTCGCAGTTCTCGGCGCTGCTGGCGCTGCAGGGGGCCGAGAGCCGCTTCGACAGCCTGCTGGACCACGTGCGCCGCCACCTGGCGCGCCCGCACCGCGTCGACGACCTGGCCGCGCACTGCGCGATGAGCCCGCGCCACTTCGCGCGTGAATTCCACGCCCGCACCGGTGTGACGCCGGCCAAGGCGGTGGAGCGGGTGCGGGTGGAGGCCGCGCGCGCCGCGCTGCTGAACGGCGCCGACTCGGTGCAGCGCGTGGCCAACGACTGCGGCTTCGGCGACGTCGAACGCATGCGCCGCAGCTTCATGCGCCTGCTGGGCGTGGCGCCTTCCACGCTGCGCCGCCCGCCCGAACCACGCCGGGCACCGCGCTTGCCGAAAGCCGCGTGATGACGCCCCCGCGCCCCGCCGCCGACCCGCTGACGCCGCTGTCGCGCACCGAGTCGCCCCACCCGGCGCACGAGGACCTGGACGCCTATGCGAGCGTGGACCTGGTGCGCGCCTTCGTCGAGGACCAGGACGGCGCCGTGGCGGCGGTGCATGCGGTGGCGCCCGCGCTGGCCGCGGCGGTGGACGCGGCGCTGCCGCGCCTGCGCGCCGGCGGGCGGCTGGTGCACGTGGGCGCGGGCACCTCGGGCCGGCTGGGCGTGCTCGACGGCGTGGAACTGCTGCCCACCTTCTCCTGGCCCACCTACCGCAGCGTGGGCCTGCTGGCGGGCGGGCCGCGGGCGATGTTCGTCTCGGTCGAAGGGGCCGAGGACGATGGGCCGCAGGGCGCGGCGGACGTGCGCACGGCGGGCGTCGGCCCCACCGACGTGGTGCTGCTGCTGGCCGCCTCCGGCACCACGCCCTACACGCTGGGCGCGGCGCGCGAGGCGGCCAGCGCCGGCGCCTTGACCGTCGGCTTCGCCAACAACGTCGACGCGCCGCTGCTGCGCCTGGTGGACCACCCGCTGCTGCTGGACACGGGACCCGAGGTGATTTCCGGCAGCACGCGGCTGAAGGCCGGCACGGCGCAGAAGATTGCGCTGAACACCTTCTCCAGCGCGCTGATGGTGCGGCTGCACAAGGTGTACGGCAACCTGATGGTGGACGTGCAGGCCACCAACGCCAAGCTGCGCCAGCGCGCGCTGATGCTGACCATGCGCGCCACCGGCGCGGCGGCCGATCCCGCGGCCGCCGCGCTGGCGGCCTGCGGCGGGCAGGTGAAGACGGCCATCGTGATGCTGAAGGCCGGCTGCGATGCGGCCCG